>JBMZCU010000005.1:0-31259 GCA_049613705.1 Pseudomonadales bacterium
TCTCAAGTGCCAGTTCGGCGTATTCGGACGCGCTGTTTTCCACAGCGTTCAATGTGCTGACACGCTGTTGATCAATGATATCCACATCGTAGCTCTTGACGTGCTGCTCTAGGCTGGCGACCAATTTAGGCCCCTCGGTCTTCTCGACCGAGATAAAGTTTTCAATGCCCAGTGTATCCATGACTTGGCCGCCAAAGCGTTCGGCCACCACCGCGGTGCGCAGCCCTTTGCGCGCGCTGTAGATCGCCGCACTCGCCCCGGCTGGTCCGCCGCCGACAACTATCACATCGTAGGGTTCGCGGGCGCTGAGCTCGGCACTGCGCTTCTCGCCGCTCTTGCTATCTAGCTTGTCGATAATACCCTGTAATTTGATCGCCCCCTGGCTGAACAGCTCGCCGTTGAGGTAGACACTGGGCACGGCGAGGATGTTTTTCTCGGCGACTTCCTCACTGAACACACTGCCATCGACCATGTTGTGCTGAATATGCGGGTGTTGCTGTGCCAGTACATTGAGTGCCTGTACTACAGCTGGGCAGGTTTGGCAGCTCAGGGAAATATAGCTAGTGAAGTGTAGCGGTTGTTCGGCGCTGGCCAGAGTGGCGATTGCCTCTAGCTGTGCCTGTTCTACGTTAGGGGCGCGGCCACCAACTTGTAAAATCGCGAGCACTAGCGAGCTGAATTCATGTCCCGAGGGCACGCCGTTAAAACGAATACGCGCCGGGTTGCCGGGGTTGGAGAGCGCAAGTGAGGGAGCTCTTTCACGCTCGGAAGTTACCAACTGGGTGCTGAGCTGTGGCGAGAGTTCGCTCAACTGCTCGACCATCTGTTGCAGCTCGGCCGATTTCTTGCTCGCATCTAAATTGAGTGTAAGTGCGACAGGTTGTTTGAGCTGGGTAAAGTGCTGTTTCAATTGTTGCAAAATGGCTTGATCTAACATGGTATCACCTGGAATTTGTATAGCGTGTATCGAAACCGTCGCAGGACGTATTACGGCGAGCTGTCATCATCTCGCCACTTAGCTGAGCTGCCCTGTGGTGGGCAGCTCACATAGGTGCGACTTAAATCTTGCCGACGAGGTCGAGTGAAGGCGCCAGCGTTTCTTCACCAGGCTGCCATGCCGCCGGGCAGACTTCGCCGTCGTGGTCTGCGACGTACTGCGCCGCTTGAATCTTGCGCACCAGCTCTTTGGCAGAGCGGCCGATGCCTAAGTCGTGTACTTCGGCGACTTTGATTTCACCCGCTGGATTGACCACGAAAGTGCCGCGCAGTGCCAGTCCCTCTTCTTCAATCAACACGCCGAAGTTGCGGCTGATCTTGCCTGTGGGGTCGGCCAGCATTGGGAAGTTGATCATCTTGATCGTCTCTGAGCTGTCGTGCCAGGCTTTGTGTGTGAAGTGGGTGTCTGTGGAAACCGAGTAAACCTCGACGCCCATCTCCTGCAGTTGAGCATAGTGCTCAGCGAGGTCGCCGAGCTCTGTCGGGCAGACAAAAGTGAAGTCTGCGGGGTAGAACATAAATACAGACCACTTGCCCAGAGCATCCTGTTCGCTGACTTCAATGAACTCGCCTCTGTGGTAGGCATTGGCGGTGAAAGGTTGGATAGTAGTATTGATCAATGATTGTGACATGGTGTCTCTCCTGTGTTGTTCGTTGTGGATGTCGCTATAGTAGGAGAGCGCGGATGAGAGATAAAATTAATTGAAAATATAGATTCAATTAATTTTATCTATATACGGAATTAGTCGCCAAAAAGCTTCTGCCAAAAAGTCTTGGGCTTTTTGTCGTGGTATTGCGTTTGTAATTGTTCGAGCGCAGCCAGTAGCTCTTTGGCGCGGGCCAGATCAGCAGAGTTCTCGATCTGCGGTAATTGCTGCAGTACGTCGGATACCTTGTTTAATCCCTCCTGGGCTTTAGCGCGACGCTTGTCGGTAAAAGGGAAGCGTTTGGCTTGAGCCAACTCACGTTTGAAGTTGATGATGTACTGCTCAAATTTCTCAGCAGAGTTTGTTTTCAGCGCTTGTTTGTACTCAAAACGCATTTGTTTCATGACAGCTTCAAGGTTGATACCGCCACTGATCTGAGCATGTGCAGAAAGGCAAAAAAGGAGTGATAGGGTCAGGAGAACGTACTTCAAGGCAACCTCTTACGGGGGGTAAATTTGAAGCGCCATCATAGCAAAAAGACAGCAGATTCACTGCATTTTCGCAGCTTTTAGCCTTTAAAACGTAAGAAAACTGTCATCTCAGTGTCATATTGGTTTTTTACTATACAGTCTTGCACACGTGTGCAAGTGCGTGTTAGTTTTGCTCAGTAAAGCTTTCATTAAACACTGAGCTCCAACAAAAACAATCAAGGGAGATGCAAATGACAGTTACAAAAATCTTAAAGGCGACGGCCTTGGCCAGTGCAGTAACACTGGCGATGAGCGCTGTCCCGGCGATGGCCAAAGACATCACTATTAGCGTCTGGGCCGGCGGTTCAAACCAATCTGACGCCTACCGCGCAGATGCGATCGAAATGGCAGCAGATATTCTCGAGCGCGAGGCGGCGATCAATGGTGAAGAGCTTGAGATCACGGTAGAGAAAAAGCTCTTCAACGATGGTTGGGAAAACTTTAAGCAAGCGGTCACGCTGGCAGCCGAATCTAAGACGGCACCCAATATTATCGTTACCTCACACGCTGATATCGCACCTTGGTCACAGTCTGGGCTGATTCGCCCAATCGGCGATTACATTGACCAAGACGCGTGGCCGGTTAATCAGATTTACGGTAACTTGTTAGAAATTGCCTCTTACAACGGCCAGTTGTGGGGTCTGCCACAGGATGCAGAGTCGCGTCCATTCTTCTTCTGGATTCCCCACCTCAAAGCCATTGGCTACACTGACGAACAGATCGAAGCGCTGCCCGGCAAGGTTAAATCCGGCGAGTACACTTTGTACAACGTCTTAGACGATGCCAAGAAAATGCAGGACAAGGGCTTGGTCGAAAAGGGCCAGGGCTTCTCACCTCGCGTCTCTAACGGTCCCGACTACTGGCAGTTCTACCAGAGCTTCGGCGGTGTGATGAAAGACGAGGAGAGCGGTAAGCTGGTCTTCGACAAGCAGGCGATGAGCGAAATGTATCAGTTCTTCGTTGACGCCGCTGAGATGGGCGTGACTTCTAAAACGCACTTGGGCGGCGACTGGAACCAGTGGTACTCCTCTGTAGCCAACGGTAAGGCCGGCACTTGGCACGGTGGCACTTGGCACTACAAGCGTTACACCGGCAAGGAAGGTTTGGATGATTTCTTCGGCAACATCCAGTTCACCCTGATCCCGGCTGGTAACAAGAAAGGTCGTGCGAACACAATCACCCATCCGCTGGTGTATCTAGTGTCTAACACAGGTACAGACGATGATGCGGCGATTGCCGCTGAGTTAGTGGCGATTGCTTCTGAACCACGCTTAAACTCGCTACACGCGATCAAGTCTGCGCACTTAGGCATAGGTAAAGAGCAGGAAAAAGTATCACTGTACGCCAACGATCAGTGGGCTTCAGAGGCGACCGAGCGCTTGCTAGTCAATGCCAATGCAATGCCTAACCACACCGAGTTTGGTCAGTACTGGCAGATCATGTTCAAGGGCTTAGAGTCTGCTTGGACAGGTCAAAAGAGTGTTGAGCAAGCCGTTGCCAATGTCGAGGCCGAGCTAAAGACGACCCTTGGCGACAATATCTTGATCAAGTAAGTCTGCTTGGGAAAGTGCGAATAAGCCGGTGAGGCGTTTTGGATATATTCGCACCTTTCCCGTCCCCGCACCGCGGGGCTTCATCACCAGCGGTTTTCCGCCACCGCGCACTGCACGGCGCAGCGCGCTAATACCTCGAATAGGATAGACTGACCATGCGTCAACGAATCGGTTTACTGGGCCTGGGATTTATGGCACCAGCACTGATCATGGTGGTAGTGTTTTTTCTCGTCCCCGTGATCATGACTGCCTTCTTCGCTTTTACCAATATGGGTACAGCGACAGGCGTCTCAGGCGGCGAATACCTGCTAACCCCTAAAATTGTTAAGCGCTTGAGCGCCGAAAAGCGTTTGGACGAGCCGGCGCTGACAGCACTCGGCTCGCGCAGCTACACGGTGAACAAAGAGACGCTGGCCGCGGCAGAAGCGGCAGGGCTCAAGACGAGATACCTCAAGGAAATCGAAAAGAAGCTCAGCGGTAAGCAGTACGCAGATCGCCGCAGCTTCGAGCGCGCTCTGAAAAAATTAAAATCGCGTCCGCGCAATACCCGTGCACTCATCAAATCCACCGAGCCCTTTAGCAAAAGTATTCTCAACACCCGCTACGATACACTCGCAGAGTTTGAAGGTGCGCTGAGCAGCACCGGATTAACCCTGGATGCCGCTGAGGTTAAGTTGCTCAGCGAGGCTACCTACACCGGCTGGGTGTGGACCAGTGAGAACTTTACGACAATGTTCTCTAAACCTGATACTTGGTTTGTCGCTGCCAATACGTTGATTTACGTGCTTTTGGTACTGGCTTTCAATATCGGTTTCGGGCTTTTCCTCTCTCTGACCACCTTTTATTTGCCCTCGGGACAATCGGCTTTCTTTCGTGCAGTGTGGCTGTTACCGCGCATTTCACCTCCGGTGCTCTACGTCTTGTTGTGGAAGTGGCTGACTTGGGACACGGGTTTCGTCTCGACAATCCTCGGATGGTTTGGCTTCCCCCCCTACAACTTTATGCTCGGCTCAGTCGAGAGCGCCTGGGCTGTGGTCGTTTTGATTAATGGCTTTGTCGGTGCATCGCTGGGGATGATTCTCTTTTCGAGTGCCATTCAAGCGATCCCCAGTTCTATCCTCTACGCCAGTGAGGTGGACGGGGCGAATCGCTGGCAGCAGGTACGCTATATCATCTTGCCGCAGCTGCGCTGGCCGATTCTGTTCACGACGAGTTACACCACGCTCTCGCTACTCACGTCCTTCGAGTACATCTTGCTCTCGACGGAAGGTGGACCAGGTGGCTCGACCAACGTTTGGGCGCTAGAAGCTTACTTTACAGCACTCAACAACTACTCGGGTAACTTGCAATATGGTTACGGTGCTGCGATGGCGCTGGTGCTGGTGACGATAGGTATCACAGTGTCGCTGCTGTACTTGCGACTGTTCAAATTCGACGATCTCGTGGCGCGCCCGCGGATCGAGTCATAGGGGAGATTGACTGTGGCGAACGAAAATTCAAGAAACTTTAAGAGCTGGCCGGTCACTATTATTTTGACAGTGTTCTCGCTGCCGATCTTGGTGATGTATCTCTATCTGATTGTCGATACTTTTACCAATACAGAGCCCGGCTCACTGGTGCCCAGTGAATTCACGCTAGAGCACTGGCGCTTCCTGTGGGAAACCGAGCCCGGTACTGTGAGTATCTGGACGGCGACGTTGAATACGTTGATTTTTGCCAGCGTGATGAGCGCGGTCATTTTGTCGGTTTCGCTGACGGCAGGTTACGCACTCTCTCGGCTCAATATGCCATTTAGGCGCTTTTTCCTCGGCGGCGTATTAACCCTGCATGCCTTCCCAACAGTGACGCTGGTGATCGCACTCTTTATCGTGCTGCAGATGGTTGGGCTCTACAACACCTTGATTGGCGTTATTTTTATCAAAGCTGCGCTGATGCTGCCCTTCGGTATCTGGGTGATGAAGGGCTTTTACGACACTGTGCCCTGGGAAATCGAAATGGCGGGTGTGCAGGATGGTGCCAGTCGCTTTATGGTGTGGCGCAAGCTGGTGCTGCCGCAAATACAACCGGGCTTGATTGCACTGGGGGTCTTCTCATTCTTAGAGGGTTGGAGCGAATACATACTGCCGCAAATCTTTGCCCCCGATGCCGATGTGCAAGTGCTCTCGGTCTACTTGGCTTCGCTGATTGCGGATGATCAAAAATTCGACTTCAACCTGTTTAAATCAATCGGCCTGTTCTACGTCATCCCTGTAATAGTGCTGTACTTAATTTTCCAAAACAAACTGATGAATATCTACGGTGGGGGCTCGAAAGGCTAATGCGTATTCTGCTTGATAAATTTACAAAGAAGTTCGACGACACTGTAGTCATCAACGACATGGATTTAGAGGTGCGCGATGGTGAGTTGATGGCGCTGCTAGGTCCCTCTGGCTGCGGTAAATCGACTACGCTGTTCTCCATCTGCGGTATTTACCAGTGCAGTGGTGGACGCATTTTGTTCGGTGATCGCGATGTCTCTAATGTCAGTTCGCAGCAGCGCAACGTCGGTGTGGTATTTCAGAATTACGCGCTCTATCCGCACATGTCTATCTTCGACAACATCGCCTTCCCGCTCATGGTGAAGAAAATGCCGGCCCCGGAAATTAAGAAACGGGTGCACGAGATCGCAGAGCTAGTGCATATCGGCAACTTGCTCGAGCGCAAGCCGGCGCAACTCTCTGGAGGCCAGCAGCAGCGCGTAGCGCTGAGCCGCGCACTGGTGCGCGAACCCGACGTGCTGCTGCTCGATGAGCCGCTGGCTAACTTAGATGCCAAACTGCGTCTTGAGATGCGCTCAGAAATTAGGCGCATCCAGCAAGAGACGGGGATCACTGCGATCTTAGTGACTCACGACCAAGTTGAGGCGATGTCGATGTGTGACCGCATCGCGCTGATGGATCAGGGTAAAGTGCTACAAGTGACAACACCGAATGATATGTACCACAACCCGCAAAGTGACTTTGTGGCCAGCTTTCTGGGCAACCCACCGATTGCCTTTCTCGAGGGCTGTGTCGATAAGGGGGCGTTTGCGCCACAGGGGTCGGCGATGCGTATCCCACTGCCGAGCGGTTTGAGTGCACAGGCAGAGGGCACAGTATTGCGCCTAGGTGTGCGCCCAGAATACGTAGGCGCTAATAGCGGCTATCAGGTCAGCGGTGAAGTCAGTTTTATCGAGACCCAGGGGCGAGAGAATCTCTACGATATCCGTCTCGACAACGGCGCTGTATTGCGCTCTATTCAACCGGTGCGGTCAGATATCGCCCTGGGCCAGCAAGTGTCTTGGCCGCTGGATAGTGACAGTGTATTGGTCTTTGACCAGCACGGGCAGCGCGTGCGATGAGCGCACTCACACGCGGGTTTGAGGCCTGGCCGCAGAGCACCTTTAGTGGGCCGCGTATTATTGGGCACCGCGGCGCCTGCCATCACGCCACCGAAAATACACTGCCAGCCTTCAACATCGCCAGTGATTTGGGCGCTGATATGTGGGAGCTAGATGCCAGAGTCAGTGCCGATGGCGTTTGTGTCATTAGTCACGATGACCTGCTGAGTACAGTATTTGCTGTAGAGGGTAAGATCAGTGAGCTGAGCTATGCTGAGATTCGTCGCCTGACAGACGGGCGTTTGCCGAGCCTGGCAGATGTGATCGCACTCGCACAAACACGTGGTGCCGGGTTATATGTGGAGTTGAAAGATGCCGGGGCCGGCCTAGCCGCACTGGAGGAACTTCGCCGTCACGAGGTCAGTTATGCAGCGCTGGGATCGTTTGAAACGAGCTGGGTAAAAGCATTGGCTGAGCGCGGCTGTGAGTATCCGCTGGCGGTACTAGTGCCCTTAGGTGCGGATCCTTTTTTAATGGCGCAGCAGGGCGCTGCACAGATCATTCACTTGTGTTGGGAGCGCGCGGGTGATAGCCCGCAGCAGTTGGTGACGCCAGATTTATTGGCGCGTGCACGGGCTAACCGGTTAGAAGTTGTGCTGTGGCACGAAGAGCGCCCGAAAGTGATTAAAGCACTGTTGAAGCTGCCTGTCGCCGGTATTTGCAGTGACCGCCCAGAACTTTTTGTGCCCTACCCAGGTTCCCCGGCGCGCACTTTAGTCAGTGCGCTACGCACGCAAGTGGTATGTCATCGCGGCGCAGAGCACATCGCACCCGAAAACACGCTGGCGGCATTTGAGCGCGTGTTTGAGCAAGGGTTTGACTGGGCTGAAATCGATGTGCAGGAAACGCGTGACGGACAGCTAGTGGTGCTGCACGATGAAACCTTAGAGCGCACGACAAATGGCGCAGGCGCGATTGCGCAGTGTGATTGGGAAGAGGCTCGAACACTTGATGCCGGGTGTTTTTTTGACCCACATTACGCCGGCGAGCGGATGCCGCTGCTCAGTGAGGTGATTGAACTGGCCAAGCGCTACCAAAAGTCACTTTACATTGAGCTCAAAGGGGCCGATGCCGCAAAAGTACTTGAGCAGGTAAAGGCACAGCACTTCCTCGTCGACTGTTTTTTCTGGAGTTTTGATCACGCTAAGCTCGAGCGCATTCGTGAGCTCGATGTAAACGCCAACATTATGTTGCGCTCGCAAGATTTTCCTAGTGTGAGAGAAGCGCGCGACAGTTTAGCCGCCAGTGTCATTGAAATAGAGGTAAGTTCGCCGAATTTGGAGCGTGAAATAGCAGATACTCGCGATTTGGGGTGCTCTGTCATGTTATGCTATCAGGGCAGTGACCGTGCAGTTTTTGAACGCATAGTTGGGCTTAAACCGGATCTACTCAACCTCAATCGAGCAGATTTGTGGAAGCGCGCGCTCTTCGCGGCGAGTAGTAATTAACACGGGGATATCAGGCTAGATGGCAGTAGAGAAAGAGGGCGCTTTTCGCAAAGTGACATCAGTGGATGTAGCGAAGCGCGCAGGTGTTTCGCGCTCCGCGGTTTCACGCACCTTCACCGCTGATGCCAGCGTCTCTAAGCACACTCGCGAGAAAGTGCTGCGCGCTGCGCAGGAGCTGGGCTACCGTGTTAACAAGCTGGCCAGTAGCTTGATCAACAACCGCTCAGATCTGGTTGGCATTGTCGCCTCTAACATGGATAACCCCTTTCGTGCACTGCAGTTGGAGTCCCTGTCACGCCAATTGACCTCTAAGGGCCTGCGGCCCATTCTGCTGTTTGTCGAGGGCGCTGAAGACCCTTCGCAGGTTATCGGCATGTTGCTGGAGTACAATGTTAGCGGCGTGATCGTGACCTCCGATACGCCACCACAACGCATCTGCCAGGAGTGCCTCGCGCTGGGCGTGCCTATGGTACTTATCAACAAAGCCGAGTCCGACGTCCCTGTGGATAGGGTGCTGCTAGATAATGAGCGCACCGGTGAACTCGCACTGCAACAGCTACACAGTGCGGGCGCACGGCGCATGGCGATCGTCACAGCAGCTCACCCTTCCTATTCATTGAGTGTCCGCATCGAGGCGTTCAGCGCACAGTGTGAAGCACTGGGTTTAGCGCCTGTGCTGCACTTTGAAGGTGAACTGCAAAACTATGAAGGTGGCCTCAGTGCGGCGCAACAGCTGCTAGAGAGTGAGCAGGCGATAGAAGGTGTCTTCTGTGTCAGTGATTACATGGCGCTGGGCTTTCTCGACGGCCTTCGACTCAGTGAGCGCCTACAGGTGCCACAGGATCTAAAGGTGATCAGTTGCGATGATATCGCACAGGCGAGCTGGCCGATTTACGATTTGACTACGATTCGCCAAGATACCGACAAACTCGCTGAATCTGTGGTGCAAGTACTGCAAGAGCGGATGGCTAACCCCGAGTGTGAAGTGATGGTGCGCGTGCTTGAGGTCGATGTGATCGCGCGCGGCAGCACAGGCCTGACTGAAACGCGTGAGCGTTGAGCCCACCACCCTTAAGTGGGTCAATAAAGAAAAAGAGAGTGTATGACGGATAGATACAGTGTTGCCAAGCGTGTGGCGCGGGCAGCGGGTGAGCTGGCCTTAGCAATGCGCGCAAACGCAGCAGAGCAGGGATTAAAGATAGAAGCTAAGGGGTTGCAGGATTTTGTCACCGAGGCCGATCAACAGGTGGAGCAACAGATCCGCCAGCAGCTAAAAGATGCCTTCTCAAATGATGGCTTCTACGGCGAGGAATCGCAGGCAGATCTGCCTCAGGGGCAGGGTTTCTGGGTCGTCGATCCCATAGATGGCACGTCTAACTATATGCGCAATATCGATCAATGGGCGGTGTCTATCGCCTATGTCGAGGCGGGAGAGACGCAGCTCGGCGTAGTGTTTGATCCCTCTCACAATGTGCTCTACCACTGCCAGCGCGGGGCGGGAGCCTATTGTAACGAACAGCGTCGTCAGCTAGATACGCAGCAGGCAATCGATCCACTGCTCATTCTCGGGCACTCTAACCGCGCGCCGCGCGCTGTGTATTTGAATGCACTGGATTATCTGTACGGTAAGGGGATAGAGCACCGCAAGCTGGGCTCGGCAGCGCTGGGGCTGGCACAAGTGGTGAGTGGCCAGTGCGACGGCTACTTCGAGGCCGATCTCAATCCCTGGGATTGCTTGGCCGGCCTATTACTTATTGAAGAGGCTGGCGGTGTGATCATCGCAGGCAATCAGATGGCGCAGGGCCTGAAAAATGGCCCCGTTGCGGCCGGGGCAGTGGCGCAGCGCGAGGCCCTTTCCCATCTGACGAGTCTCTGCAAGGCCTAGCGCAGCGCCTGCACAATAGAGGTTAGGTTGTGGCGCATCATTGCCAGGTAGCTGCTCGCCGGGCCGTGTTCGCGCGACAGCGCATCGGCGTAGAGCGTGGCACCTATCTTGGCGCCTGTCTGCGCGGCGATTTGCTCGATGTGGCGGGCATCGCTGACACCTTCGACGAACACCGCTTTAATCTGCTGCGATTGCAGCTGCTCGATAATCCTGGCGATATCCGCCGCTGAGGCGCTAGATGCCGTGCTCAAGCCCTGTGGCGCAAGAAATTCTAAACCGTATTCACGGCCCAAGTAGGCGAATGCGTCGTGCGAGGTAATCACTTTGCGCTGCTGTGCCGGGATTGTCATGGCTAGAGGTTTGAGCTCGGCGGCTAGCGCTTCGATCTCAGCCAGATAGGCATCGCGGTTTTGGCGAAAGCTTGCAGCGTGTTCAGGGGCGGCGGCAATCAAGCCTTCGGTGATGGCATTGACGTAGGCAGGCGCGTTGCTCAGGCTGTGCCAGGCGTGTGGATCGTGTCCGTCTTCATCGTGATGTTCTTCTTCGCTACTGTCGGCGTGCGCCTCTTCCTCACTGTGGTGCGCATCATCTTTTTGATCTTTCCCGTCTTCATGAAATTCCACGCCTTCGCGATGCTCCTCATCCTCACGATGTTCATCGTGATGGTGATGGCCGCCTTCGATCAAGTGAGCGTTTAGAGCCGCCACTACGTACTCGCCTTTAAAGCCTGAGGAGGCGTGCAGTTTTTCCATCCAGCCTTCAAAGCCCAACCCGTTGACGATGAGCACATCGGCACTGGCTACCGTGCGGATATCTGCAGGTGTCGGTTGATAGGCGTGGGCATCGGTCTGTGCAGCGACTAAGTTGGTCAGTTCGATATGCTGTGCGCCTATCTGACGGGTCATATCGGCGAGTACGCTAAAACTAGTGACCACCTCCAGCTTTTGATCTGCGTGTGCCAGCGCCGGGCTCATTAGTAAAGTCAAACTCAAAGTGCGAAATAGTTTGTTCATGATGTCTCCTATCAGCTAAAAATCAGTGGTTGTATCACTATGGGTGTCATTTAAGGCTCGCGGCGACAGGTGCCCGGTTGCGCCACGTGCTGGCGGTGCCGACAAAAATAGAGATGAAGTAAAATATCGCCGCACACAGCACGATGCTTGAACTCGTTGCCAGTGAAAAATAGAAAGAAGCCAGTAAACCGAGCGCGCAGGCTGTGAATGAGAAACCGGCGGCAAGTAATAGCATGGGCTCGAGTTGCCTGCTCCAGCAGCGTGCGGTAACGCCTGGGAGGATCAGCAGGCCGACGGACATCAAAGTGCCGAGAGCGTAAAAGCCAGCGACTAAGTTGAGCACCACAAGCAGTAGGAAAGCAGTGTGGCAGATAGCCCCCGAGCGGCTGATGGAGCTGAAAAACTCAGGGTCGCTGCACTCTAGCACCAGAGGGCGGTAGATCACGCTCCCCAGCAGCAGAGTGATAGCAGCGCAGATAAAGAGCAAGTAGAGGGTCGGATCGTCGAGCGCCAGCACAGAGCCGAACAGGAAGTGCAGCAGGTCGACACCGTCGCCGCGCAGCGAGATTATCATCACACCCAGCGCCATTGAGGAGAGGTAAAAGGCCGCGAGCGTGCTTTCCTCAGAGGTACGCGTATTACGTGAAACCGCGCCTGAGAGGGCGACCACAAGAGCGCCTGCGATCAACCCACCCAAGGTCATGGCAAACACTGACAGCCCTGCAAATGCGAAGCCTATGGCTGTGCCAGGGAGGATGGCGTGGCTGATCGCATCGCCGCTCAAGCTCATGCGACGCAGAATCAGGAAAACCCCGACAGGCGCGCTGCTCAAACTCAGTAGCAGGCAGCCGAGTAGGGCGCGGCGCATAAATTCGAAATCGATAAAAGGGTCGAGCACGAGGTTTAGCACGCGATCACCTCGCAGACACTCGGTGCGGGAGACAATTCGCTGAGCTCTCCCTCTACCAGACGCAGTTGAATAAAGTCGTCATCGCTTTTGAGCGCGCAGTCGTGACTGACTAAGAGCACAGTGACGCCTTGGCGGTGGCGCTGCCACAACAGTGACAGCAAGTGCTCGCGGGTCTGCTGGTCAACCGCGTTGAAAGGCTCGTCCAGCAAGATGAACTTCGCATCTTGCAGCAGCGTGCGGGCGAAGCGCAAACGCTGCAGCTGACCGCCGGAAAGCGCGCCGAGCGGGCTGTCGGCCATCTCGGTTAAGCCAACGGCTTGCAGCGCCTCTTGTAAAGCCCGGCGCTCGGGTGCACCCAGCGCGCGGCGCCAGCCAATGCGCTGCCAGAGCCCGGCACTGACTGCTTGGACGACATTGATCGGGAAGCTGGTATCTAAGCTGCTCTGCTGCGCCAGGTAAGCGCGCTCGTTCCCCCGCGTGCGATGTGTGATCTGCCCGTTGGTGGGTTTTACAGCGCCACAAATCAGCTTTAACAGGCTGCTTTTGCCGCAGCCGTTATCGCCGCTGAGCAAATAGAAGCGCCCTTGTTGGAAGCTGTAGTTGAGCTGTCTGAGGATGTCTTTTCCATCGAGTTGTAAGCTCAGGTTTTGCAGGGTAAGCATCAGTGAATAACCTGAGCGCCGAATAAAGCGAGGGAGCAAAGTAGCGCGCACAGTAATACAGTGCGGTGCACTAGACTCAGTGAGAAGAAAAACATGTGGGCTCCGGCGGATATGAGTATAAAACAAATAAAACATGTTATAACATAACATTAAAGCTAACAAGTGTATCAATAGAATCGCCTTTACTCGTGGAGAAAGTTTTGAACAAGCCGTTGCCAGATGTTGCGCTTAGTGCGTTAGATGAAACCTACGCCGATTTGAGCTGGGTTGGGATGCAGGGAATTGCAGCGCCGATAAAGTTAGATAGCCAGGGACAGGCCAGCGCCGGTCAGGTGGCTATAGGTGTCGATTTACCCGGTGGGGAAGGGGCCAGGCGTGGCATCCACATGTCTCGCCTTTACAAGCTGCTGGATAAGCTTGGCGCCGAACCGCTCAGCGGTGCTTTACTACGCCAGATACTACAGGGGGCCATCGGTTCTCACGAAGACTGTCGCAGCCGCAGCGCAGAGCTGGAAGTGAGTTTTGACCTTTTGTTAGCGCGCGGTGCGCTGCTCAGTGAGGGGCAGGGGTGGCAGCGCTATCCGGTGACCGTGCGCAGTCGCATGACAGCCTCTAATGAGTTGGCGCTAGAGCTCGAAGTGCAGGTGAAGTACTCATCCACTTGCCCCTGTTCGGCGGCGCTGTCGCGCGAGGCGCTGGCTGAGGCCTTCGCCGAAGGAGTTTGCGAGCAGGAGCGTTTCAGTGCTGCGCAAGTGGCGCAGTGGTTAAGTGCACACGGCTCCATTGCGACACCGCACAGCCAGCGCAGTACTGCCACGGTGAGTGTGAGTCTTAGCGAGAGTGGCCTACTGAGTAGTGCGGCAGCAGCTCTGATTGAGGATGTGGAGCAAGCACTGCAGACCGCGGTGCAGACCTTCGTCAAGCGCAGCGATGAGCAGGCGTTTGCCCTGCGCAACGGTGCCAACTTGATGTATGTCGAAGATGCGGTGCGTCGTCTGACACAGGCGCTGACCAGTTATCGTGGAGCCAGGGTCAAAGTGCGTCACGCCGAGAGCCTACACGCCCACGATGCGGTGGCGATGAGCTGATTAAGGCGCTGTGAGAGCGCTACGTTTTTTAGTATGCTGCTAAGATATTGTGCTTCGTTCATGGAGACATCTCTTGGCAGTATTCAAAAAACTTTGGCCGCTCTTGCTCTGTTGCGCCGCTTTTGCACAGGCGCAACAGATCACTGTCGGGCTGCACATATCACCGCCTTGGGCGTACACCGACCAGCGTGGCGAAGTCGCGGGCATCCATCGCGATATCATCGCGCGCAGCTTTGCCGGGACAGGCTTTGAACCCGTGTTTAAGCTCTACGGTTACAGCCGGCTGTTGTCGGAATTTAAAGCGGGCAAGGTCGACTTTGCCAGCCCGATGACGCGTGAAATGCCAGGTGTGGTGCAGAGCCTCAAATACTTGCCGTTTCACACCTCTGTGATGGCGTTGCAGAACCGCCAGCTAAAGATTGAGAAGGTTGCCGACTTGGCGGGGCTGCGTGTGATTGCTTTTCAGCAGGCGACAAATGTTCTGGGTGATGAGTTTAGCCAATTGATGGCTGCACAGCGTGATAAGTACACGGAGTTCTTTGAGCGAGAGCGCCAATTAAGAATGCTGTTCAAGCGTCGCGCCGATGTGGTGATTGGCGAGCGGCGTATCCTTAGCACGTTGGCAAAGGTACTACAGCCGGAGCAGCCCGTGCAGGCATTTCCCATTTTCCCCATCACTGTCTATCCGGGCGGATCTTCCAATAAAAGTGTGATAGAAGCCTTTGATCGCGGAGTGCGTGAGTTAATGCGCAGCGGCGAGTATCACCGCTTGTTAAACAGCAGCCAGTTGCAGTTAGAACCCAGTCACCCCTAGAGCGCGTCTATACCTGCACCTGCTGTATCACAGCTAAGGCAAGTTGGTAGCAATAGACTATACTCATAAGAGGGCAGCCTTAATCGGCCACCTGTTTAGATCTCTCTAGCTGCAGTGAGGTTAGTATGAAATGTATTCGCATAGTTATGCTCGCTCTTTTTTTCGTTCATTCGCCGGTGCAGGCTTCGAGCGAACTGGTGTTTGCACAAATCGTTAACACACCAGATCAACGCGTCGGTGCACAAATAATTGAAGCGGCCTACGCCAAGCTGGGCTACACAGTGCGCACTGTTGAAATGCCAGGTAAGAGGGCACTCAAAGAATCAAGTTCGGGCAGGTTAGATGGTGAGGTACACCGGATCTTTGAAATTGCCGACGAGTATACATCTCTGGTACGTGTGCCGACGCCGCTCAATTATATCGAATCGGCGGTATTCACCCGAGATCAAGATTTTACGGTGACAGATTGCCAGGCATTGGATGCCTATGCTGTTGGAATAGTCGGCGGCGTCAAGCACGCCGAAATCTGTGTAGTTGGGCTGCGGGATGTACAAGTTTTTGGCACCAGTGAAAAGATGATGAAGCTTTTGAATCTCGGTCGCATTCAACTGGCGATAACGGCCAAAGTCAACGGTCAGGTACTGGTCTCGCAGATGAAACTCAGCGGTATTAAGCCGCTCTCACCGGCACTGCGCAAGATGCCAGTCTATCACTATCTTCACAGAAAACACCGCGATTTAGTGCCGCAAATTGACGCTGTGTTTCAAGAGATGCAACGCAGTGGTGAATTGGAACAGCTGCGTCAACAGGCAGTGCAAGAGCAACTGGAGCAATAAGAACCTCGTAGCAATAGGCAAGTAATAGCCCGGATCTTGCTAATAGCGTTTGGTGTACGCGCTATAGACTCCTGTTTTTTTACAGGAGATTTCTATGTCGAAGACAGTTTTCATTACGGGTGCTTCCAGTGGTATAGGCAGAGCGAGTGTCGAGAAGTTTGCCGCCGAGGGTTGGAATGTCGTTGCCACTATGCGCAATCCACAAGACGGGGCGAAGTGGGCACACAGCAAGCATATTTTAGTGGTGGAGCTAGATGTTACACGCTCAGAGACCATAGCCAGCGCATTTGACACGGCACTGCACCACTTTGGGACAGTCGATGTGCTGCTCAACAATGCAGGCTACGGCGCCTATGGTCCACTTGAGGCCTTCGATATGGCGCGCGTCGAACGCCAATTCAACACTAATGTAATCGGCCTGTTGGCGGTGACTAAGGCTGTGTTGCCGCACTTTCGCGCCCGGCGCAGCGGTGTTGTGATCAACATCTCTTCAATCGGCGGGCAGATGACCTTTCCGCTCGGTACGCTGTATCACGGCACAAAATTCGCCGTAGAGGGGCTTTCAGAGGCGTTGCATTTCGAGCTTGCCGCCTTTGGTGCACAGGTGAAAATTGTGCAGCCGGGTATGGTGCAGACAGATTTTGCCGGGCGCTCACTGGATTTTGCCATGGACCCAGAGCAGCCCGATTACACACCAGTGATTGAAAAAGTGCAGGCCGCCTTTGCAGGCCTCAGTGAGTATGCCTCGACACCAGGGCGAGTTGCCGAGGTAATCTGGCAGGCCGCTACAGATGGTCGCGATCAGCTGCGCTATCGGGCAGGGGAGGATGCCGAGCAGTTGCTAGATGCGCGCAAGGCGCAGTCAGACGAGGTGTTTTTCGACATGCTGCGAAATAGCCTAAAGCTCTGATAGAGTTTGCCTTCCCCTTCGACACTCGATTAAAGCTGGAGTATGCTCGGCCTGTAATTTGCGTATTCAAGAGAGTAAAGGGATGGATGGAAGAAGAGTACTTGAATCTGCGCGCAGCTTTTGCGCGCTGCGGCACACTGTGAAACAGTCCTCTGGAAGGGGGCGCACAGCGTTGGGCTTGGCGGAAACAATCTTATTGTGTGCGCTTTTCACGCCGACTATCACAGCGGCGAATGATACAGAGACTGGCGCAGCGGTTAACAGCCAGAAAGCAGCTGTGCAATCGGCCGAGAGTCCAGCTGCGATCGATGCTTCGAAGCAAGCGCTGGTAGATGCGCTTAAAGCGGCTAGCGGGCAAGACGACCCCGCTGAGGCGTTGAAAGCTTTGTCAGCGGGTGATCCCGCTGCTGTAGATCGCATTTTGGCGGCGCAGATCGCTAAAAACCAAACAGTGATTGTACAGACGGCAGAGCTCTACAAGCAGCAGGGCGTGATCTGGTTTGAGGTGGATAGAGCGCGGGCGATTACTGCTTTTGAGCACGCTGCGCGGCTGAACTTCGAAGATCCATCTACCTGGGATACGCTGGCCTACCTCTATGTCAGAGTCGGTGCGACCAATAAGGCCATCGCCGCGTATCGGCAAGTACTCAGCGCTGTTGCAACTGTGCCTAACATCGCACTGGAGGCCACCACTTACGCAAATCTTGGCACGATTCACAAAGTGCGCAAAGAGTGGCCGCAGGCGTTGGCCATGTATCAAAAGGCACTCGAGCTGCAGCTCAGCGCAGAGCGCACTGCAGAAGCGGGCGCTCAGTACGTCAATATCGCCAGTGTGCTACACGACAGCGGGCAGCTGGAGCAGGCCTTAGCGGCTTATGGCAAAGCCTTAGAGATAGCGAGGTCTCTCGACAATAAAACATCGATGGCCAGTACGCTCGGCAATATGGGGGTGATATACCAGGCGCGCCAGGAGTATGACCTGGCACTTGAGCGCTATCGCCAATCGCTGACGCTGGAGCAGCAGAGTGGGCGCAAGCAGGGGGTTGCCAATGCCTACGGCAACATAGGCACAGTGCAAAGTAAACGCGGAGAAAATGCACAGGCAAGGGAGGCCTGGCAACATGCGCTTGCTGTGTTCACAGAACTGCAGAGCCCGCATGCCAAAGTGGTCGAGAAGTGGCTGGCAGAACTTGATAGCGTGCCAGCGCAAGCGGCAAAAGTGGAGCCGTCAAGTGAGGCAGATAAAGCCTCCTTGCAGGCGAAACAGGTAACTCCGTCCGAAGCTGCAGTTGAACCTACCGACCCAATCGCGGATGCTACTCAGGCGGTACAGCGCTGGGCAAACGCGTGGCGCACGCAAAATATCGACGGTTATCTAGCGGCTTATATGGATGGCTACAGTCACAAGGCTGGGGTGAGTCACATAGCGTGGCGCGAGCTGCGTACCTCGCGCTTGAGCAAGCCGAGTTTTATTAAGCTGAAACTCTCAAATATTAAAGCCGTTGAACTCGATGAAGGGCGCGTTGCGGTGACTTTCCTGCAGCACTACAACTCGAACACTTTCAACAACAAGACCAACAAGCGTCTGGTGCTGCAAAAGGTCGGCCAGCAGTGGCTGATCAGTGAGGAAGGTGGGGCTTAGAAGCCTCGTCGATTTGCTTAGCGGTTAAGCTTGTTGACTTTGTCCTCAATCACTTCGAGCTTTTGCGTTATGTCTTTTAGTTGCTGCTCGTCTCCCTTGCCTGTGTGCTGCTGATAAAATAGCGACCAGGCGAGGGCGCTGGCAGCTACCACGGCACCTAGAGCTGTGGCTGCCTCTTTAACTCGCGTGTAGATATTAGCTGGCAAGCCAGTAACGACTACAAAAACAATAAAAAAGCCCAGAATGGCAGTTGAAAATCCCCAGATCACAACGCCTATTTCACCTAATCTCATTACTATTCCCTCCTAATGCCCATTTCCATGGTATTTAATTGGCAACTGTTACTGCTTTTAAAATCAGACCTTTTCTCTAGGGTACAAAAAAGCCAGCTCGAAAGCTGGCTTTTTACATTTCACGCTACCTGTTAAGACTTAGGCTTGCTGTTGCTTGGATCGTACAGCGCGCCGTAGCCGACAGCTTCGATGGTTACTGTGTAAGTGTCACCGAAGTATTCAATCTCCAGCTTGCGACCTTTTTCACAGTACTCGTATGGCAGGTAAGCCAGCGCAATGTTCTTGCCGATTGTCGGGCCAAAGACGATGCTGGTGGTGTAGCTGCGACGTCCCTTAGAGTCGATCAGCGCTGCACCTGTTGCAGGGTCCATGACTGGGCAGTTACCGACCGGGTAGCGCGCGACACCATTGGAGTCGATATTGTCATCCATTGTCAGAGTACACATGTAAGCTGCTTGGTGCTCTAGCTCGCGGAAAGCGACGTGTGCTGCTTTACCGTGGAAGTCGGCTGCCTTGACTTTCGGGCGAGCCAGGTCAACTTCGAGCAAGTTGTACTCGGTTAGGATATCCGCGTTCTGTAGACGCAAGCTCTTCTCTAGACGGCGGCTGTTGGCGTAAGTCTCGATGCCCACAGGTGTAACACCTTGTGCGTAGAGTGCATCCCACAGCGCGAGGCCGTCGTCGTAGTTGAAGTGGATTTCCCAGCCCTGCTCACCGACGTAAGAGATACGGAAGCCCATGTAAGTCACGCCATTGATGACGATGTCTTTAACACCGGCGAATGGGAAGTTCTCCTGGCTTAGGCAGCTTGGATCGTCGACGATTTTTTCCAGTGTGGCGCGGGCGTTTGGACCCCAGACACCTAGGCAACCGTAGTCATTTGTGACGTTGTTGGCCTGTGCATCGTAGTTGAAGTCCTGAGCCATGCGGCGCAGCCATACTAGATCGCGGTGACCGGCGTCGCCGCCATCGATAACGCGGAAGTGGTTTTCACCTAGGCGCAGTACTGTTAAATCGGCGCGCACGCCCCCCTCGTGATCGAGGAAGTGGGTGTAAACACCTTTGCCAACAGGCGTATCACCGGCCACTTTAGCAACACAGGCAAATTCCATCAGCTCAGCAGCTTGAGGACCTGTCACGTCGATGATAGCGAAGTGAGACAGGTTGACCATACCCACATCTTCCGACATTTTTAGGTGCTCGGCGTTAGAGACGCGGTAGAAGTGGCGGCTATCCCACTCGGCATTGCGCTCGGGTACTTGTGCGCCGTACGTCTCGAGTAGGTGTTCGTTGCTGGCGTAGCCGTGGGCACGTTCCCAGCCGGCGATTTCCATGAAGTAGCCACCGAGCTCAGCTTCGCGCTCGTAGAAGGGGCTCTTGAATTTGCTACGGCCTTTAGTGTACGGCTCGCGGTTGTGCACTGGCGGGTTGTAGATCTTGAATGCAGACTCGTAGCAGCGGTCGTGAATGTACTGCTCTTCCGTTTGGAAAGGGTAGTAACGCGCAATGTCGATGCTGCTGTGGTCGAATTCTGTCTTGCCATCTGTCATCCAGTCGGCGATGACCTTACCCGTACCCGGGCCGTCTTTAACCCAGACAGATACACCGTACCAAAGGCCGCGCACTTTGACAGATTCACCAATAGATGGGCCGCCGTCAGCAGTGACCTGAAGTAGACCGTTGAATGAATACTTCTCGTCGTAACCCAACTCACCCAGAATTGGCGTTAGCTCCATGGCCTTTTCCAGTGGCTCGATAACTTCTTCAAGCTCAAGATCGCGCTGTGATGGAGACAGGCGCGCTTCTTCTTTCTCGAGGATGTCGCGCGGGTGACACATGCGCGGTTCTTTTTCCTCGTAGTAGCCCCATTCGAGTTGACCGCCTTCGGCCGTCTTCGGGTCCCCTGTGTCGCGCAGGTAGGCAGAGTTGCCCTGGTCACGCAGCAGTGGGTAGCCGATTTCTTTGCCGGTATCGGCAAACTCTTCGAACGGTTTGAAGAAGGTCAGAGGGTGATCGACCGGCATAACAGCGAGGTCTTCGCCAGCCATCTCTGCGATCAGGCGGCCCCAGAGACCAGCTGCGACGACGACGTAGTCGGCTTCGATGTAGCCGCGCTCTGTCTCGACGCCTTTAATGCGACCGTCTTCGATTTTTAGACCTGTGCAAGAGGTATTGGCAAATGTTGTCAGCTTGCCTGTTTTCTCAGCGGCTTCTACCAGCTCACCAGCCACTGTTTGCGAACGCGGTACCACAAGACCTGCATCGGGATCCCATAGCGCGCCCTGGATGACATCTTCCTCTAACAGAGGGAACTTCTCTTTGGCTTCTGCGGTGCTCATCATGCGCACGCGGTTGCCGAACGCTTTGCCCGAAGTGACGCGGCGCTTGAGCTCGTCCATACGCTCAGTGTCGCCTTTACGCGCGACTTCGATACCGCCGATGCGGTTGTAGCGGCCCATCTTCTCGAAGAAATCGATACTGTATTTGGTGGTGAAGATGGTCATCTGATCGTGCGCTGTGTTGAAGCAGAAATCAGAGGCGTGCGCTGTGGAGCCTATATCTGTTGGGATGGCTGACTTGTCGATACCGACGATGTTGTCCCAGCCGCGCTCGATAAGGTGGTGTGCCACGGAGGCTCCAACTATGCCTCCCTGGCCGATGATGACGACTTTCGCCTTTGAAGGAAATTTAGACATGTAGGTTGCGCCTCCCGAGCGCCGCACTAAGCATTTGACATTCTTGTTATTTAGATCCCGCTAGGGCCTCGTCACTGCACAGAAGACGTAGGTTCTAGCTTTCTCCAGAGATGGTTATAGAGAATGATAGTAATAACTCAGGTGCGAGCAAACTTATCTAAAAACGTCACGTTCGGTTGTTTTTGTCGCACGCTGGCACGAGGGGGGAAATAAGCTGCGCCCAGTGGCGGATTTGGGCGCAGAAATGAAGCCGCAGCACTGCCGCGGCTTCTTAGGGTTTAGACTTTAAATTCGTCTAGGTTGGCGTCCTGTACTTTAGTAGACTCCAGCATCTTGTTGCACAGCTGAGATTGCTCTTTGGCACCGTCGGCCACGCTTTGGCTGATATCGCGGATATTGGTGGTATTGCGATTGATCTCTTCTGAAGCCGAGCTCTGCTGCTCAGCGGCGGCGGCGATGTGGATCGTCATCTCAGAAATTTGCGAGATGCTGTCGCGGATTGCCGCGAGGGATTCGTTGGCCAACAGGGCTTTTTCTGTGGTGGCGCTGGCGGTCTTCTGGCCGCTGACGATAGTGCGTTCCGCATTTTCAACACCGGTTTGCAACTGATCGATCATACGCTGGATTTCGCCGGTCGACTCTTGGGTGCGCGAGGCCAGCGCACGTACTTCATCGGCAACGACGGCGAAACCGCGGCCAGCTTCACCGGCGCGCGCCGCTTCGATCGCCGCGTTCAGTGCCAGCAAGTTGGTTTGCTCGGAAATGCCTGTAATAACGTTGAGGATAGAGGCAATGTTCTGGCTGTACTGCGCCAGCTCGTTGACTGTGGCAACGGCCTTATCCATGTCGTTGGACAGATGTTCGATAGAGCTGCTGGTTTGAGCGACGATCTGCGCACCTTGTTCAGCGGCGCGATCGACATTGCTAGCTGCGCTGGCAGCACTTTGAGCGTGCTCGGCAACTTGGTGTGCCGTTGTGGCCATTTCGAGCATGGCAGCGGCTAGCTGATCGAGTTCGGCAAGCTGCTTTTCTAAGCCTGTAGAGGCTGCACTGGCACTTTTAGCGCTGTCTTGTGTATCGTTGCGAATCTCCAGAGAAGTAACCTTGACCGACTGGATGAGCTTCTGTAAATGGGCGACAAAATCGTTGAAGTCGCTGGAAACATCGCCGAACTCGTCTTTGCTAGTGATTTCTAAGCGTTTGGTTAAATCGCCGTCACCCGCGTTGATTTTAACCAGAGAACCGTGCAGGCCCTGTAGCGGCTGCAGCAGTTTAACCACGGCAAAGTAGAGAATCAGCGAACAGGTAAAGACACTGATAATCGTGATGAACAGCGCGTTCCAACCCTGTTTAGTGGCTTCCGCCATGACCATATCAGTGTCGAGTACAACTCCGATGAACCAATTCACTCCGGCGAGATTTCTGACTTCAGTGAAGGATGTAAAAACGTCTTGTTCACCGATTGTCGCCGTCTGTAATTGGCGCTGCATCATAGGCACGTTGCCGCTGAAGAGTGCACTGAGCGGCTGTGCTGAGAGCTCTTTGTCGGGGTGGCTGATAATGTTGCCTTCAGCGTCGACCAAAAAGGCGTAACCGGCACCGTTAAAGTTCAAGGTATTGAGCGCATCGGAAATGACTTTTAGGCTCAAATCGCCGCCAAAGGCACCTTTGAATTGGCCTTTGTCAGACAACTTAGCGACGGCTGAAATCAGTAGTTCACCTGAGGCCGCATCGTTGTAAGGGGCTGTGAGTACAGCGTGGTTGGCGTTGACCGCCAGCGGGTACCAGGGGCGCGCGCGGGCATCCCAACCGGTCGGGTTCCACGAGGGGTCATTGGTGATGCGCTTGCCGTCAGTGGCGAGGCCGCCGAAGATCAGCATGAACTCGTCTTTCAAGCTCGGTGCATCGAAGGCGCGTTGGATGGACTCAGCATCGAACTTACTGTCGATAGACTGCGCAGTGATATCGATCAGACCCAACTTGCCGTTGAGCCAGTTACTGATTTGCGTCGCCAGTGCAATACTGACTTCCTCGGTACTCTGCTGTGCCTTGTTGTAGAGCGCGTCAGTCATTCCTCTGTGCTGTACCAGAGAGAAGACTGTAAAGACGAGGGTTACGACAAAGGATGCAACCAGTGCAACTTTTAAAGAAACTTTCACTATTACCTCACGGGGTTATTTTCCTGGTTCTCGGCCAACAGGAAAAGATTGGGTCTGTACTGAGCGAGCTAAAATTCGAGTTTGCTTTTATAGTTTTATGCCGCAAAAGGGCGACATCTGAGAATAAAGACGGCTCTGACAATCTAAGGATATCTGTTGATTAAATGATCAACTTTTCGAATAAATAGGATTTTATCCTATTTTTTTAGGAATGGAACCTTTTACGACAAAAATAGTCGGGAATGAACGTTTTATTACATTCTTATTACAGAATTTTTGTTTTAAGTAGTGTTTTTTATCGAATATTTGCCAAATACAGGTATTAATATCGTTTCATTATTAATTAATAATGCGCCTGTGAAAGGCTTGTTAAGGTGCATTGGTGTTGTGCAACACAGCTGTGAGTTGTCCGCGGTGGAATGTGTTGCCAGGCACAAGATATGCTAGTGAGTGCGCAGTGTGGGTAGTAGAGGGTAGTGCAGCGCTCAAAATTCTAGAGGCAGGTAAAAAGAGAGTTCGAAGCACTCATCTGCCGCGAGAAAGTGGTTTTTACGGTAGTGGACGAATGCTGGAGTCGTTTTGGCGCTGAGCTGGGTTTGGGTTAACCACTGTTGTTGGACCTTGGTGATGAGGGGAAGCAGCTCACCGTAGCGGCCGCTGAAGTCAAACTTTGCATGTAGTCCACCCGGAATACTGAGGGTGTTAATTGCACTGTGACGCTCAACGGGGCCTGCAACGGCGAGACAGGCAACATAGCGGCAGTGTTGTAGAGGCGTCTGGACAGGATTGGAGTGATGTAAACCGTACTGCTGCTCGAAAGGATGGCCGGCATGTTTTGCCCAAGCGCGCAGCAGTTGCCAGCTGCGTTTAATGTGACGGCCGTAACCTTGGTGTCGAATATAGGCAACGTGGATATCTGGCAGCTCTATGTATTCAGGTTCTGCCACTTCAACGTGTTTGAGCCGTGCGAAGGCGGCAGCAATCTCTTTGTCTGCCAAGTAGGCGGGTGTTTGCTGGGCAATGCGCTGGGTACGCCACTGCCCTGGAGAGCAGCCAAACTGCTGTTTGAAAGCGTGGCCAAAGGATGCCAGAGACTGAAAGCCACACTTTTGCGCGATCTCGATCACGGCGCGCTGTGGGGTGAACATCAATTGGTTGGCCGCCGCTTCCAGGCGAATGCGCCGGCTGTACGCGTTGACGCTCTCACCGGTCACCTGGCGGAAAATACGGTGAAAATGCTGTTCACTGTAGTTTGCACAGGCCGCAAGTTGCGAAGCGCTGAGCGGTTGGCTGAGATTGCGGTGCAGTTCGTACAGCGCGCGATTAATGCGGTTTTTCTGGAGTGCAGTGTTCATCGCTAGTTCTCAAAAAGCATATATCGACAAATTTAATCACATAATCAGACAATTTTAAATGAGCGGGCTTATCTATGCTGGAACCTCGTTAAATTGAAACATCTCAAACAGGAGATCTAGCATGCAAGTCGTAAAACGTGTCCGGGAGCTGCCGACGTCGTATTTAAGAGAAATTTTGGCTGCGGCAGATGTGAGCCGTCTCATTTCGCTAGCCGGTGGATTACCTTCCCTTGAAAGCTTTCCACTGCGGGATATGCAGCAGGTATTCAATGACCTCACAGGGCAGCCCGAATTGTTTCAATACGCGCAGAGCAGAGGTTATCCACCGCTGTTAGCGTATCTGGCGCAGCGCTATGAGCTTGATGAAAAACAGGGGCTCTTGATGACCAACGGTTCTCAGCAGGGGTTGGATTTGCTGGTGCGCGCGTATTTGAACCCCGGCGATAAAGTGGCTGTTGAAGCTCCTAGTTATCTAGGTGCACTACAGGTGTTCCGCCTCGCCGGCGCCAATTTGCAGGCCGTACCGCAGTTGGCAGATGGGCCAGATCTAGAAGCGCTAGAGCGCGTCTTTGCCGCAGGGGATGTAAAAATGTTTTACGCGATTGCGGATTTTCACAACCCTACTGGGGTGTGCTATAGCCTTGCGGTACGCCGCGGTATTGCGCAGCTGTGTCGGCGCTATGGGGTACTGTTAATCGAAGATGTCCCCTATCGCGAACTGCGCTTTAGTGGTGAGCATCAGCCACTTATCTCTGATTTTTGCCCCGAGTGTGCGGTGGTGATGCGCTCGTTTTCTAAAATAGTGTGCCCAGGGCTGCGTCTTGGGGTGGTACACGGGCCTACTCAGTGGATTGATCAGTTGCTTAGAGTAAAGCAGATCTGCGACTTGCAGACGAATCAAATCATGCAGCATGTATTGCTCAATGTATTGCAACAATCACATTTTGAGTCGCACTTAGGGGCTGTGAGAGCTGGGTATCGCAAGCAGTATAAGGCACTGCGTGCAGCGCTCGATAAGCATTTAGGCGGCGCCTATCGCGCGGCCGAAGTAGAGGGAGGAATGTTTATCTGGATCGAGCTGCTCGGTGAGCGGGCACTGGATATGTCAGCTTTGGCTGAGCGCTGTCTGGCGCACGGTGTGGCCGTGGTGCCGGGCAGTGTTTTTTACATCGCCGAGACGGACGGCCAGTATCTGCGGCTTAATTTTAGCGGTGCGAATTGTGCGCAGTTGGATTTAGCAGTGCAGCGCCTTGCGGCTGCGGTTGAGGCATTCAACTGAGCTGTTCGATGCAAAAATCGATGAACAAGCGTACTTTTTGCGGCATGAACTTGCGCTGTGCATAACAGAGGTATATCGGTTTGCTAGGCAGGGCGTATGCGCTGAGCAATATGCGTAACGCTCCACTTTCAATCAGTGGTGCCGCGATGAAAGAGGGCAGCCTAGCAATACCCAGGCCGTTACACACCGCCTGTGCCAGTGCTTGGCTGTTGTTGACGCTGTAGTTGCCCCGCACTTTGATCTTGGTGTGTTGATGGGAGTTAGTGAACTGCCAGTCATGGGCGTTACTCGATGCGCTGTTGACGAGGCAGTTGTGCCCCAGCAAATCCTCTGGTGTGTGAATGGGTGGATGACTGTCCACATAGCTGGGGCTGGCACAAATGACACTGTTCGCCTGTGTGAGTTGGCGCACCACGGTCCTCTCTCCCGGTAGGTCGCCACTGCCGATCGCGAGGTCGAAGCGGTGTTCGATCAAATTGAGTATAGGGTCGTGTAGCACCAGATCAATTTCAATGTTGGGGTAGCGCGCTAAAAAGCGTGACACGAGCGTGCTCAACTGCGCATTGCCAAAAACCATAGGCGCGCAAATGCGCAATTTCCCAGCAGGTTCTCCCTGCAGCTGAGAGACGGCATCTTGTGCCCGCGCCGCTGCCTGTACGGCTTGTTGCGCGTGCTCGTAGTAGCGCTCGCCAGCATCGGTCAAGCTCAGTGCGCGGGTACTGCGGTGCAGTAAACGGGTAGCTAACTGCTGCTCGAGCTGGGTGATGCGTTTGCTCACGGCGGAGGTTGTCAGTGAAAGCGCAGACGCGGCGGCGCTGAAGCTGCCTCGGTCGACGACGGTGACGAAAATGGCGAGGGCGTTAAAATTATCCACAATGCTTACACTATTGAGAAATTCTCAATAGTTTGTGTTTATTATGGTGGATTATCAACTTCAAATTGAGCAATTACACTCTTGTTATCGTAAATTGAGTACAGGAGTAAGCGATGAGAGTAGAGCATGCCAATATTGTTGTGGCCGATTTGGCGGCCAGCAGAGACTTTCTGAGTGTTGCGTTACCGCACTGGTGTGTCAGGGGCGAAGGGCTGAGCCTGGATGGGGCGAATAGAGAAGTAACGATTCAACAAGAGCAGATGAAGGGAGGGGAGAGCACAGGCAATGCTGGGAAGAAACACTGGTTGCACATCGGCGACAACACTAGCTACCTCACGCTAAACCAGCTACAACAGCCGTCTTTGAGATCCAGTGGGCGCAGTGCCGAGCTGGCACACATTGGCATCGAAGTAGATGACCTAGATGGGGTCATTGAGCGCCTGGGCGCGGCGGGATACCCACTGGCTACGCTCAGTGCGCCGCACCCCTATCGCAAGAGCGGCTATTTTTTTGACGCCAATGACGTGCAGTATGAGTTTATTGAGTATTTGAGTGAGCAGCCAGAGCAGCGCAACCTCTATGGTGGGGAAACAGGAGAGCTACAACACCCACAGCGGGTGGAGGCTGAGTCCGCGGCACAATTACTGGCGCGCTTATACGCATGGGTCGATGCACGTGACAGCGCCGCACTGGCGGACATTTTACACCCAGAGGTTCGCTTTCGCATCGCCAATCACGGCTGGATAGAAGGGCGGCAGGCGGTGCTAGAGGCGAATGCGCATTTCTTTGCGAGCATTGCACACATGCAGCACAGTCTGATGCACATACACAGCCATCAAGGGTGCTTAGTTTGTTGTGGCGAGGTGGATTACCGGCGCCTAGATGGTTCAGCGCTCAACGCGGTTCCATTTTCAACGGTACTGCGATTGCAAGCGGGGCTGATTGTTCACTATCAGGTCTATGTCGATATCTCAGCGCTGTGATTCTACAGCGCGGACTTTTCGCTGTTGTAGACTTCGCGATAGATTTGCGCGGCGCGGCCGCTGCTGACGATTTGCTCGAAGGCGCGGCCGATCTCGGGCAGCAGGGCGCTGTTCTTTTTATGTAGATAGAAATGCAGTGGAATATCTGTGATGGGCGCGTCACTCATTTTTATATCGCGATAGGCGGGGTTGTTTTGCAAGCTGCGCACCGTGTTGATCGAGATTAACACGGCGGCATCCAGGCGATTATGCTGCAGTAGGTGGAGTGCTTTTTCACTGTTTTTTACCCGGTGGACGCGCGGGAATTCCAAGGTGGCAATGGTCGAGTAGAGATGGCCGTTGATGGTGGCTATGAAATACTGCTGCAGGGCGTACCAGTTATCGGTGGTGACAGCGATCTTCTCCCCTTTACTGAAAACGTGCGAGCGCATGGGTACTATCCCTGGATCGACTCTAAGCATATTGGTGTACTGCTTGTAAAACTCGGGGATACGGCAGATTGTGCCATCGGCTAAGCGCCCGTCATTGGCCTCTTTGATCGCGCGATTTGGGGGCAGTAAGAGGCGCTCTAAGCGATATCCTGCCAGAGAGAGTGCCTCTTCGACGACCCGCTCACAGGCTTTGCCAATGGGGGATCTATCGACAATAATTTTGAGCGTTTTGGGTTGGGCGTAAGCACCAATGCAGCATACATAAGTTGTGCAGATAAACAGCTTGAGTGTTCGCAGGAAGTACTTCATAAAGAGGCCATGCTATTTCTCCTGGGTGTTCGCCCCTAGGGATTCATTTGAGAGCGGTACACTTGTTGATATAGCTCCTCTGCAAGGCCTGAACTGTGAACTTCTGCAAATGCTGAGCTCAGTGGCTTTACAATTGATGCGTGTTTTTTGTGCAGATAGAAGTGCAAAGGAATATCGGCAATGGGCTCTTGGCTCATGGTTATGTCGCGGTATTTTGGGTTAAAAGTCAACTCTCTAATGATATTGATAGAGACAAGTACGGCTGCATCGATTCGATTGCGGGTAATCAAGTCCATGGCTTTAGCTGTATTTGGAAGGCGGTGCACTTTCGGAAAATGTTGTGTGGCTCTCGTGGAGTAGAGGTGTCCATTGATAATGGCGATAAAATAGGGGCTCAGGTTAGCCCAGCTGTTTTTAGTGACTTCGATAGGCAGGTTCTTACTGATGACGTGAGCGCGCAGCGCAAAGATTTGGGGTGAGATACGCAGCATCTCGGGGTAGTGCTGGGCGAATTCATCAATGCGACAAATGATGCCGTCAGCGGAGCCATCAGTGGCCGTTTTTATCGCGCGATTCGGTGGCATAGGCATCCGCACAAGTCGAATATCCAGCAGTGAAAATGCTGCTTCAACGACTTTTTCGCACGCCGTACTGAGCGGTGAAGTGTTGACCAATACCCGCAGTTCACGGGGTAGCTTTTGGACATTCGCCAGCGAGCTTGTGGAGCTCAAAGCAATCAGCAAGAAAACTAAAACTGAGGATGTAAACGACCTCATATTTCCAACCTAGGTTATATTATTTGTAAGAGTTTTTCTTAGAGTTTGAATTTAATGTAGACCTGCATTGTGTGTTTGTCACTTAGATTTTCAGTTTTTTGTTGCACAACGCAGCCATAAAACCTAATTGCTTGAATAAATAGTGCGTGCGGGTATGGTTGTACGCTCAGCACAGCGTTGAAAGGTATAAAAGGGTGGAGACGAGCCGGGCAAAAGGGATTGCGCTAATGGTTGCAGCGATGGCGCTAATATCGGTACAAGAGGCATTTGCCAAGTATCTCGGTGAGCGGCTTCCCCTATCCCAGGTCATTTGGGGGCGCTACCTCGGCCACTTGCTGTTGATGTTGCTGCTCTTGTTACCGGTATACGGGCGCACTATCTTCAGTGCCAACCGTCCAGGTATGCAAGTGTTACGCTCGTTAATACTGCTGCTGGACACTGCCTGCTTCTTTTATGGCTTGACGATGATTGGGCTCGCTGAAGCGACTGCCATCTTCTTTACCGTGCCTGCGCTAGTGGTCGTGCTGTCAATTCCACTGCTCGGTGAGCGTGTGCGTCTGCCCGCTGTGTTGGCGATCGCGCTGGGGTTTGTGGGCACACTGGTGATTGTCAGGCCAGGCAGTGGCACGACAGATGATATGGCGCTCGGTGCACTGTTTATCTTTATCGCCGCTTGCTGCACCGCACTCTACAACGTTATCACTCGCAAACTTGCCGATGCCGACCCGCTGCCGGTTACCCTCTTTTACACGGCGATGATAGGTGCCCTGGTAAGTTCGCTGGTGGTGCCTTTCCACTGGCAGTTGCCCAGCCAGCCCTTTGATTGGATGGCACTGTTATCGATTGGCGTATTTGGTGGTTTGGCGCACAGCGCTATCATCGCCGCGCACAAATTCGCCAATGCCACAACGGTGGCGCCTTTTATGTACAGCCAGATCTTCTGGGCGCTGCTGCTCGGCTGGCTGATGTTCGAACAGCTTCCCGACCGTTACTCCTTCGCAGGGGGCGCGCTGGTGATTGCCAGTGGCTTGTATTTACTTTACAGCGGTAGGCAGTCCAGGCGCAGTCGCTAGGGTTTAGTCGTCATCATCCCCGGTAATCCATGGTGTGTGGCGACGCCGGCGCTCGTCGTCGCGCTCGAGAGCGCGCAGTAGTTGCTGCCCCTGCTCGGTTGAAATAGGTACCTGGATACGCTGTTGTCCGGGGTTTTCTGCGCGGGCTTTATCAGCCCAATTCAAGACGCTGCTACCCAGTGCCTGCTCTAGTTTCCAGCCGTCTAGCAGCGCACGGCAGCGCGTATTTTCACCGACGTTGGCACAGATCTGTGAGCGAGTTGTCCAGCCCTGGCGGTCGGTGACTAAGCTGTATTGCTCGGCTGTCGTTGCGCTATTGAGCGCCGCGACACAGCCGCTGAGTAAGACGCTGGCTGCGATGCCACTGAGTATTCGAAAGGTCTTCATAGCTGTCTGCCCAAAAATGAATGTAATGCCTGAGACAGGTACGCGCTCAAAAAGTTTACTCAGTGTTCTATGCGATGCAGCTGCTTGTAGTGAGTGTCGAATACGTCGCTCACGGCGTCTAGCATAGCGCGCACTGCGGCAGACTTTCGCATATCTCTGTGATACAGCAAATGTAAGTGAACTCCGCTGCCGGGGAGGATTTCCAGGCGCTGCAGCTCAGGCTGTTGCTCGCCGACAAAACAGGGTAACACGCCCAAACCTAAACCCTGACAGAGAGCATCCAGCAGCACCA
>JBMZCU010000006.1:0-30276 GCA_049613705.1 Pseudomonadales bacterium
AGCATCGCCTAACCTTGGCACGTTGACGTAAAGCCAGATGCGTCAGAGGTCTTTGGAGACGCCCTAGGGAAGTTTCAAGGCACCCCTAATGCGAACTGCCTTTGGGGCAGCCCGCCTTAGAGGTGCCCCTTGGTGGTGCTCTTTAGAAGCGGTACATGTAGAGCAGGTGTGCGCCTACGCTGCTTTTGTCCTCAACAATGCTGCTGTCGGTGATTGCTTTACCATAGCCGGCGTAACTGACACCCATGTTGAGCATCTGGTTCTCATCGATCATGTAGTTTGCACTGACGCCGACTTCGTACACCGTGCCGCCTTTTGCTTTATAGGCCGCACGATTAGCCGTTGCCTCGCTGGCTTTAACGCCGTAGTAGTAATCGTTGAGCTTGGCGCTCTGATAGCCGATGGTTGCCTCTGGGGTTAGCGACCAGTTCTGGCTCAGCTCGATCTCTTTCTCCCAGCCGAAGTCAACCTGGTAGCCTTTGTGCTTGCTCCCCGCATCGCTGAAAGCCTCGATAGAGAACTCGCCCGCATTGGTTTCATAGCTGGCTGTAAGGCCCACTTCCGCAGTGCCGTCTCTGTCCTTCATGCCGGCTAAGTGCGCACTGTCGCCGGCAGCGTAACCGTCCATGCGGTAGCGTGCGGCAACGCCTAAGGTGATTTGATCATTGCTGAAATAGTTATAGCCAAGCTCTGGGCCCTGCACGTAGAAGTTGCCATTTTCGTACATGAAGAAGGGCATGGCATTGGTTTCGTTTTTGACACCCGTGTAGATGCTCTGCTCAGAGCTGACTCCAAGGCCCAGAGCGAACATTGAATCGCTCTCTTCTTCAGCGCTTACCTGTGTTGCGACACCGACACTGGCCAACAGCGCCAGTGGAACTAGATATTTACCCATTAACTTGTCCTCTATTTGACGTTAGTGAAGCAAGTCTAAGGCTGGGTGTGTCGAAAGCGGGTTAAGTGATGCGCACGCGTGTTAAACATGCTAAACAGGCGCCCGGTATTTAGTTGGTCAGCTTTATCCCACCGTTGATCAAGGTGATTTCACGCTGTGTGTTTGCAGGTATTTCAGCTTTTTGTTCATCGATAAATGACTGGGTCAAAGTCGCGCCTTGGCTGACACAGTTACCGGCGCGACTGCTGCTGCAATCGACCCCCAGATCCGTTGAGAGCTCAGCGGCGATCGTATCTGGTGTGCGCGGTGCCGGGTTGGATATTTGCAACTGGGCGTCGAGGTAGCTGATCTGATAGTTAGCGGCGCTCAAACCGCTGCCGCTGATGGTGTAGTTACCCACAGCGCTGGCGCCTTGGGCTGAGCCGCCGTAGCTCAAACTCCCGCTGACCACACTGCTGTTTTCAGTGCCGACAAAGCCGCTCAATGTGTAGCCATTGCCACCACTAAAGGCGCTGCCATCGTAAGTGCGCACTAGGTCGTTGAGTGTTGCCTGCAAGGCTGCCGGGGTGATGTTCGCGCTGCTGGTGGCACTGCTAGAGATGCTGTAGTTGGCGCTGTCAGCACCGCTCAAGCTCAGTCCAGTTACGCTGATACTCTTGTTGGTCCCAACATTGGCGTCGCTAAACTGTGCGCTGGCAGCGCTGGTGTCGAGCGTGACCGTATCACCACTGAACGCGGCGGCGAGCGTTCCTTGAATATTGGTGGCCGTATCGAGGGCGTCGTATATTTTGCTGTCGACAGTGACACTGTAGCTGAGGTTTTTAGGGGTGATTTGAACACTGAAATTGGGTGTTGCAACCTCTAGGATCAACTGGGCAGAAGCGTAGCCTGTGAGTGTGAAATCACCGTTGCCATAATGGTCCGCGTTTTTACTGTTGCTTTCAATCAAGGCGCTTCCCGCGTTGGCGACAAGGCGCTGCTGATCACTGGTCAGTGTCACACTCGCGGCAGCGCTAAAGACGTTGGCATCGTAAGTTTTACTGGTGTTGAGTACAGTGCTGTCGGTGACGCTCTCACTGTGGCGCACGCTATTGATCCCGGGTAGGGTGAGCCCTTCAACAATACACCAGTTGTTGCTGGCACCGCAGGCGCCGAAATCAAAGCCTAGATAGCTGGTTTTCTGCTTTTGCGCGGTGCTGTCGAGCCCCGCAACTTGGCTGACTGAACCGCTGCCAAGCCCGGTGGCGCTGCTGTGCTTTGAGCTGTCCCAATAACTGTTGGCTAAGGTGGCATCAGAGATCAGGTTGCCAACGATAGCGCCGCGCAAGTTGGTTGCCGTGGTTGTACTGTCACCGTTAGTGTCGCTGACCTGGCCCATGTAGAAGGTGTTGCTGATATTGACGTGTTTGGCGATACCGGCAATACCCCCTGCGGCAAAGTAGTCAGCCCCTTCATTGGCACGCACGCTCACATCGCCGAGCGCGTAAACATTATCTATCGCGACCTTACTCGCGCTGGTGCCCTGAGTGCGGCCGACAATCCCCCCGACAGCTCTGGCAGTGTTGAGGTTGTCATCACCCGCTGCGTTCAGGCTGATATCGGAGAGTGAATAGGCGTTGCGAATGTAGGTTTGGTAGCTGGCGTCATCAGAGATGGCATAACCGACCAGGCCGCCGAGGTCTCCGCCGTAATTACCGCCTTTATCGGCAGTCCCGCTGACGGTCCCACTGCTGTAGGCGTTTTCGAGTTGGCTGTTGTAAAGTTTGCCGACGATCCCACCAAGTTCACGAGCTTTACCTGTGTTTGTCTCAACATCGCCATTGAAGTGAACGTTTTTGAGTGATGAATCGATGGCTGCGCGCGCGGCGATGCCGCCGATTAAGTTATCACCTCTGATGCGTCCACTGGCGGAACTGTCGCTGATCTGGCTGCGATCCATATTGCCGACGAGACCACCGACCCTGAAATTACCGATGATGTCGGCCACAACGCTGCTATTGCTGATGTGCGAGTTATTCATGTAACCGACTAACCCGCCTGTGTTGAACGCACTACTGGACACACGAATCGCGACGTTGCTACTGACATTGTCCAGCGTCAGCCCGTCGGCGTAGCCAACAGCGGCGCCGACGTGGGAACGCCCGATGACGGTGCCGCCGTTAAGTGTGAGGTTACGCAAGTAACTATCGCTACCCGCCTCGCTGAACAGACCGACATTGGCGGCGCCGCTGTCGTTGATGTTGAGGTTGCTAATGGTGTTGCCAAGGCCGTCGAAACCGAGCAGCGTATTGCCGCTGTGGGTCCCCGTTAAGCCGATAGAGTCGAGCCCGGCGCTGGCGTCAATGTCGACGCCGAGGACGGCGTGTATGCTGGGGTTAAGTTGGCTGAGCTCATCAAAGGCGGTGTTGCCGGCGAGTGCTGTATTATTACCGTTGATCACTTGGGATGTTTGGCCGTCACGGCGGTATACAGCATCGGCGCCACTCAACGTAATTGAGCCTGCATCACCAAAGAGTAAGTGTTTGTCTTGGGCGAATTGCGCGGCGCTGTAGCTGGTGTTCCAGTTGTTGCCGCTGTTGTAGCTTAGACCCGTATCCAGAGCGACACCGGATCCGGCGCCGCTGGCGTTGATCTTGGCATTGATCTCAATATTGCGCTCGGCCTGCAGTGTCAGCACGGCGGCATCTCGGCTCCAGCTGATATCTGCGTTGACTTTGATATCACCATTGCCGGGGACTGCGCTGACGTGTGAGGTGGTTTGCACGGTCACCGAGCCAAAATTATCCAGCGTGTTCTGCAGAGAACTGGCCGCTAGGGTACCAACTGCTCCGCTGTTGTCGATCGTCACATCCTTGGGGTCTATCAGCCAGAGGCCGCTGTCACCAGTCAGCGATGCGCTGTTGACGAGGGTGTTCTCGGCGACGGTGACCGTCGCGGCAGAGGTCTCGATAAAGCCGCCATCACCTGTGTTTGAGGAGACATCGAGCGTGCCTGACACACTGGTGGTGCCGCTGCTCATATCTGCCAGCAGCACTATCTTGCCCTCGCGCTCGGCGATGCCCTGAGCTTGGATGATACCGCTGTTGTTGACGGCGGCGCCGATCAGCGCATCAGCTGCTTCGGCGCGCAGTAGGACGCTACCGCCATCGGCACGGATCAACTGTCTATTCTCGACGAGTGCGTCGTACGTGCCCTGTTGGATATCGACTGCGAGCAAGCCGTCCACACCAAAGCTCAAGGTGACTTTATCGCCTGCCACCAGGGCTATACTGGCGGCAGTGTCCGTACTGCTAGAGGCTCTCAACCAACCGTCGTTGATGACTTGGTTGCCCAGCAGTGCGATGGTGTTAGCGTTGATCTGACCGCGATTAATGACAGCGGCATTGCCGCCACTGCGCTGAAACTGGAAGTGCTCGTTGAGAAAGTCGCTATCGGTAATATCTAATGTGGAGGCGACTAACGCGTTGACATCGACTTGCGCCCCGGGTGCAAAAGTGACGCCGTTGGGGTTGACCAGAAAGACCTTACCATTGGCGCTCATCTTGCCCAGAATGGCACTGGGGTTGCCGCCTGTAACGCGGTTGAGTATAACCGAGTGGCTAGAGGGCTGGTGGAAGTTCACGTGCTCGGTTGCGCCAATATCAAAGCCCTGCCAGTTGATAATGGCTTTTTGGCTGTGCTGTTGTACATCGAGTCGCTCGGCACTGTGTATCAGTGCGACACTTCCCGCCGCTACATCAGCACCTTGAGGCAGTGCGAGCGCTGGGCTGGCAACTGAGAGTAAATTGGCGGCGACAATAGCACCACTAAGGCTTTTCACTGCGGCGCGGGGCACCTGATGGGGTTTGGCGGAGCCATCCTTGAGCATACGCGATTCTCTCGACTACATTGACGGGCGTAACAACGCTGTAATCCCCACCATCCAGGGCGGGATACGGTTAATCAGGCTAAAGATAACTGATAAATGGCCAGTAGTACAAAGTGTTTAATGAAAATCAGGCGGCGGGTTAAGCTGCATCGTGGCGGTGTTAGATACTTTGCTAGACGTGCCTTGAGCCCGCATTTTACCCGTGGCCATCAGGGAGTGATCGCCAATAAAAATCAGGATGATCTCTATTGGCGATAAAGGGTGGGTACATGCTCTGTCAGTGCTTAAGCGTGTTTGCCGCGATCTTCGTCGTGATCGTCATCATCGTGGTCGCTGTACTCGTCATCTAGATCGTGCTCAAAAGCGTTCTCTTCGAGGTACTCCAGCGTTTCCTCATCGGCAGCTTCAATGGTAATAGAACCTAGCACTGTGCCATCGAGCCCGCTGATTAGCGTTTCGCTGACGGTATTGTTGGACTCGGTCATGATGAGGTAGGCCGGCTGTTGTTTGAAGTGCTTAGTGTCTGCGGCGATAACCTGTGCACCAGGTTCAGTCGCGGCGATTTTCATCGCTTGCTCTATGGTGATCTTGGCGGTGCTGCCCGCGGTTTCCCGCTCATCGGCGAGCAGCGCGTTGGCGGCGCCGAAGCCCAGCGTGGCAATAGTGGTAGCGATAATCGTTTTGCGCATATTCATAGTCTTTATCCCGTGTTTTTTCGAGAGCGTTGTTGCTGTCGATGGGAGTAGTCTATGGCGCCAACCTTGCAGGATCTTGGTAGTAAGTTTACAAATCTGCAAGCTTGGCGCGCAGGTTAAGGCGCGCGCAGTTGCCTCGCCGCATTAAGTGCGCTGCACGGTGTTGGGCTCTGGAATGACAAAACAGTGTTTTTCAATCAGGCGGTAGAGTGTACGCCTGGAGACGCCCAGCAACTTGGCGGCGCACGATAAGTTTGAATTGCAGATATTGAGCGCGCGATCTATGGTTTCGCGCTCGGCACGAGTGCGTACTTGCTCTAGGTTGATCAGTGTTTTTTTATCTTCGCTGGGTATTGCCAACCCCAGGTCAGAGGCTTGAATCAGGGTACTTTCAGTCATGATGATCGCGCGGCGCACGCGGTTGATCAGCTCGCGCACGTTACCGGGCCAGCTGTAGTGGCGCATCGCTGAGATCGCCTCTAAGCTGAACCCGGTGATGCGCACTAAGGTATCGCTGCGAAACTGGCTCAGAAAATGCTGTGCCAGCAGCTCGATATCGCTGCCCCTGGTACGCAGTGACGGCACTTCGAGCGGTACCACGTTGAGGCGATAGAAAAGATCTTCGCGAAAGCGCTTTTCGCGTACCGCTTGCTCCAGATCGACATGAGTCGCCGCGATGATACGCACGTCCACGGGGACTCTGTCGTGGCTGCCGACACGCTGTACAATGCCCTCTTGTAGCACACGCAGTAAGTTCGCCTGCATCTCCAGTGGCAAGTCGCCTATCTCATCGAGGAACAAGGTGCCGCCATTGGCCGCTTCAACACAGCCGATGGCGCGTTGGCAGGCCCCGGTAAACGCGCCCTTTTCGTGGCCGAAGAGTTCAGATTGCACGAGATCGCGCGGCAGCGCACCGCAGTTGAGCTCGACGATGGAGCCGCAGGCATTGGGGGAGTTGGCGTGAATGGCCTGAGCGACGAGTTCTTTACCTGTGCCGCTCTCACCGTTGATCAGTACAGGCACTTTACTGGCTGCGAGTTTGTCGATGGCCAGGTAGAGGCGCTTCATTGCGATGCTCTTGCCGACCATCTGATAGGCGCGGCTGTCACTGCTGTCGATCAGGCGGCAGAGCTTTGACATCCCAAAGGCGCGACCCAAGCTAAACAGCAGCCGCTCACGATCGATGGGAAGTGTGTGGTAATCGTAAAACCAGTTGCTAATTTTCTGGCGTACCGCCGGGGATTTGAGGCCGTTCTCAGAGACCATGGCGATCCAATTGACATTGGGGTGCCTGAGCAGCAGTTGCTCGAAGTTATCACTGGTGAGAGCTTCGTCAATGTAATAGATACCGACGCGCGTGTTGTTGTCGTTAAGCTGGGTTGAGGCGAGCGCCACCTCGGCGGGAATTTGATGCCAGCCAAACTCGCACAAGTCGGGGAAGGGGGCATTTACGGGAAAGTACAAAAAGAAACTACGGTATTCAAAGTCCATCTGAAACATCCTTTTCGCAACAGTTATTCTTATTAGGAATGTGCGTTCAGATCTCATACTACAAGCGCAGTATTAATTGAAACTGTACGCTGTGTGTCTGTATCCTTAATAACTGGAAATAAGTGTTAAATAATGGCTTGTCTAATTAATAAAATTTGGCAAGCCGATGTTTAGCAAAGGCAATTAGAAAATTGATATAGATCAATTTATTGTCAATTCACTAGGAAAAATGACTACACGAATCATATCTCGATAGATTCCCGCAGGTTTTTTACCCACTTTGGGCACCGTGAGTTTCAACGGGAGACGCAGCCCCAGTGAAGGGGTTGGTTGATCAAAGTACAGTGTTTCACCGGGCGAGCTAAGCGCTAGCGCGCGCTGTCCCAGCATCGATTGGTAGGGGATATCCCACCTCGCCTGACCACTGTGATGACGCAGTGCACCGCGGTAGAGAGAGGAGATGTTCAGTGCAAACAACCCTGTACTCTGGATAAGAATCTGCGGTGCGGGGGATATGTTGGCACCGTCTCTCAACTCTCCAAAGTCCAAGTGTTGAGCGCGGCCTTGGGTACCGAAAAAGCTAATTCGGGCGGCGGGTTTAACAGTGGCGTGCAAGGTGAATGGCTGGCGTTCAGCGAGCTGCTCACCCCCTTGATCAGCGCGATACAGCTCCAGCCACAAGGTTTGCTGGTAGAGCCCAGAGGCGACGAATTGCTCCCCTTGAAATACTGCTTCAAAGGCGAAGGTGAGCGTTTTTCGGTGCTTTTGGCCAGGGTGTGGCAGTGTCAGAACGCCCTGGCGGAAGGCCCCTGTTTGCTGAAGTGGCTGCAGCAGGTAGTGCAGAGAGTTACTGCCGGCATTACTCAGCCGTACAGGGCCTTGTGGGCGCACTTTGAGGATAGCCGCGCAGTTTGTACGTTCACCTTGGCTGGATGCGACCTGTATTTCAACTTTTTTGACTAAGCCGTCGCGGTTGAACACGTCGTACTCCAGCGCAGTTGTGGGAGTGGTCTGTGAGACGCGTACAATATTTAGCTCGCAGCTGTCAGCTGCGACAGGCGTGCTGGCACTGAGCAGCAAGCTCAGGGTGGCGCAGTGAAATGCGCGTGTTGGATAATGCATTATTTCACCTCAATCTCAGCGAGCCGCAGCAGGGCGTTGGCATTGGCGCCGATGACGACTCTGTGCGTGCGCACGGGTTGTGTGGCTAGCTCTAGTATGTAGTCGCCAGGTTTCATCCCGGTGATGGCGAAGCGACCTTTGCGGTTACTGAAGAAGGCGATAGCGGGGACGTCCGGGTCGTTTTGATAGCGCGCGTGGCCAGCTGTCAGCCCCATTGGCTCGCCGGTTGTCGCATCGATCAGTGTGCCCATCACGGTCACGGTTGCATCGGAGCCAACTTGTAAGCTGTAACCGGCGCGGTGAGGTGGGTTAACTGAAAATGCGCCCTCGCCTAAGTCGTATCCCAGGGGCAGCTCGTGTACATCGTAGTTGATGGTGCGCCCGCGATAGCTGCCTAAATCTGAAATCAGCACATTGCCAAGTCCGTCGGATGTGTTTAGCACACTCTGCGGTGTTTGATCGATCACAATGCGGTTGTTACTCAGGCTGCGGTGGGGGTGGACGATAGCAAAACTGTTACTGACCGGGCGCCCGATCGCAAAGTGCCCGTCCGCCATCGCCAGTGCTGTTTCAACGCGAACACGAGTACTGTGGCTGCGCTCGCGGCCATTTAAGTGGGTGAGCTTAGTGTCGTGATCTAGGGTGGCGATGAAGCGGTTGGCCGTGTATTCGAGCCCGCCGCTGATTTGCGCATCGCTGTTGGGATCGCTGCGCACGGCGAGTTTGCTGCGCACGCCGCCGATTCGGCCCGGGTGGCGGCTGTAGTGATAGCTCAGCTCTTGGCTAACATCGGGCGCGCTGCTATCGCTGCGTATTTTGCTGTGCGCATCCAGTGGCCATGAGAGGCTGAGCAGTGCGACGTCGTCGCGGCCATCGCGCTGGCTGTGCTGCATACCTACGCTGAGATTCCAGCTGGCCGCGCTTTTGCCAATATTGCCCGAGAGCCCTGCGCGCAGGGTGTACAGTTCGTGGCGCGGGGCGCGCATCCGGTTGTAGCCCAGGCCGATGGAGCCGCGCAGGTTATTCGAAAAACGCTGTGAATAAGCGGCATTGAAAAGCACTGCGCTAGTGTTGAGAGGCTCGCCACTGGGCGCTGTTGTATCCGTTACGGCGCCGACGCCCCCAAACTGAGAAGAGAGTAGCTCTGTGTGCAGGGTCAGGCTTTTGTTGCGCGGGTTGCTGCGCCCGAAGTTGGCATCAAAGCCGAGTGAGAGTGCATGCCCTTTACCGCGCTGTGCAATACGACTGCGCGACAGCGCCAGATTAAAACGCCCTAAATCCGTGGCGAGCAGCGCGCTACCGCCCCACTGCCTGGTGTCTTGTGTACCTTGAGCATTGATACCTAAGGTGAGCCAGGGGGCGACACCGTAGCGCGCAGTTGCGGTAGCGATTTCGCTGTCGCTCTGGTAGTCAGGCCCTGAAGCGGAGGGTGTGGCGACCACGCCGGCGGCGATGCTGTAGTCAAATTCGCCGCTGGCGAGTAAGTCTTGCGCGGTGGCGACGTTGAAGTTAATACGCTCACTCGCACCGCTGGCATCTTCAATTAGCAACTCGATATTGTTGCTGCCCGCGACGAGGGGGATGTCTTGCAGGTTGAAGCTACCAGCGGCTAGGTGCAATTTACGCACCAGTACACCATCGACAAACACATCGACATCCGAAGGGCGCTGAAGGCGAAAGCGTCGGCCGGCCGAGGGTCTGACATTGCGCGTTGGAATCAAGTCGAAGTCGCGGCTGACCCCCAGGCCCAAGATATCGGCAGAATCTTGAAAGTGACTGCCAAAGGTGAAGAGGTCACCGCCTGTTACCCGGGTTGACGATGCGGCAAAATCGTAACTCACTCTGCTTCCCTGGCGATAGAATCGGCTGCGGCTACTGGTATCGGGTTTTTCGAAACGCCCCTCTAGTTCGACGACGCTGCTGAGCGCTCGCACTGCCGCCTCTACGCTGTGGCTCTGGCTGAATGTGCGCTCAGAGGATTCGACACCGTTAGTTTTTTGGCTGGTCAACCCGAGACGCAGGTTGATGTAGCCGCTGATATTGGCAGGCTTTACATAGCGGCGGTTGTCACTGTCTCGGTGCAAACTGACGGCTTTGTCTAACTCGAGCGAGGGGGGGATGTGCAGTACCAATTCTAGGGCGCTGCGGTCGAAGTGCAGCGAAATCCCCTCTATATTGAAGTCTGCGAGTGCGAGCCGCCCGGAGTTAGCTCGAGAGCGGATCTTACGTAGTGCATCGGCTTCTATCAGGGGGGCGAGCAAGCTGAGTACGCCATCGGCAGAGAGCGATAACTCGTCCTGGGCTGAGACACTCAGTAAGACCGTAGCGATAATGGAGTTCGCGTGGCGCAGTGTCGTGTGTAACTCAAGTGTGCGATTACTGGGGTTGAGTGTCCCTGCATTTACGTTGAGCGCTCCCCAGAGAGACACCAGTAGTAAAAAGCGCGGGGCGAGGCGTAGCGTTACAAATAGTTGGCTGGTAAAAGCTCGAGCCGGATAGGAGCGCTCCATACTTCCCCCTCTCTGTCCAGCGGTATGAGCACAGTGCGCTGTCCACCTGGCGGCAGGAATACATCCTTGCCGCGCTGGCGAAGCTCACCTGGCTGTAGCACTGAAAGTAATTTGTTGCCCACGCTGAGACGAAGCGTGTTGTCGCTGATATACCCGTAGCGCTGTCCGGCGTTAAAAACACTCGCTTGAAGCAGTGTGAGCGCACCGTGCTTTATCGGTTTGACGCTGCGCACTTGCAGCTGCGGCTGAAGGTCGCGTGAAGAGATGTGGACCAAAATGTTAAAGGTCAGCATCAGCTTGACCCCGTTTTGCGGTTCGCGCGGCTGGGTCAGCGCCGGTTGCGATAAACTGATGAAATAGCTGCGAGAGCGCTCAAGTTGAGTGGGCCCCACCCACTGCAGCCGAACAGTTTGCCTAGCGCCTGGGCCCAGCAGTACCGCCGGTGGGAAGACGAGCAGGTCTTCCTCTTGTACGCTTAAATCATAGCTGCCGTCAGGTTTAAACTGAATCCGCTGCACTTGCATATCCAGCGGCAGGGGGCTGTCAGAGGGGTTACGCACTGCGATGCGGCTGTTAGAGAGCGGCCCGCTGCTGTGCATTTCATGGACGAGCGGACTGACTTCCAAGCCTTGTGCCTGCGATGAGACGCCCCCGATGAAGCAGCAGAAAAAAAGCTTTAACTTGGTAAGTAGCCCCTGCTCTTGAGCCGTTGCGCTGTTCATGAGCTGCCCACCTGAATATCGATGTGCTTGGCTCCCTCTAGCGAGAAGGTGTTAGAGGGCGTCATTGAAAAGACACGGGTGGCGTTGGGCAGTACCAAATTGCCGTTCAAGTGCTTTTTGATGTCTTTGCCTGCCAGAGTGTGCTTTTTGCCGCGCTTATCGGTAATCGTCCACTGGGTGCGGCTGATTCTCGCGTAGCGATCGCCGCTGTTGTGCAGCTCCAGCAACCAGTTTTTGCCCGCCTTTTTGAGGGAGCGAACACTCAGCTTAGCTTTAGATTTAGGTGGTGCTACATTGAGTAGGGTATTGAAATTGACCCCTATGCCTATGGCCTGCTTACCCGTGCCAGTGAGGTCGACCGCCGCCTGTTTGATCGAGACGCGATAGGCCTGCGATTGCTTGATAAGAGGGTCGCCTATGTATTGTATGATCACGGTTTGCGCCGCCCCGGGCTGAATAATGGCAGTGACGGGAATAATCAGTAGATCATCATCTGCGGGGGTGCGTGTTTCCTGGCCATTTTTAGCCATAGAAATGCGCGTGGTCACCATCTCGACAGTCAGTGTGCTGGCGGAGGGGTTGTCGATATGAATTGTGTACTGCGCGCTTCGCCCCGTGGGGGTGATCTCGCTAATCATAGGTTTTACTGTCATGGCCTGAGTGGTGGCACTCAAGGTCAAACTGAAGAGCAGGGAGAGCCAGATCAATGTCACTATGCGGTGTTTCATGAGAAGTACCTCTTCGGCATGTGAAGGTGATGAAGAGGGCAAAGCCCTCTGTCATCACTGCAGTGAAAGGCTTACTGGGGGGTGATATCCAATGAGAGGGTATCTGAGTAGCCGCCAGCCCAGACAGCTTGTTCGGTCAACTCGACAGACAGCGTTGCGAGCTGGCCGCTGGCCAGTGCAGTTGAACCATTTAGCTGCTGAGAGTTTGAGGTATCATTAATACCTGCGTTGCCGGCAATACCATCGGCGACCAGTACCAGTGGAGCACCTAGGCCGTGGGTCAGTGTGGCTTCATAGTTGACGTTGTAGTCCTCGACATCGTCGCTTTCCATGCCACCTTCTGAGCTAGTTAAGGTAATCTCGGCGCCATCGCCGTCATTACATGTCAGGGTGACGTCGTTATCCACCACTGTGGAGCCGACGGACATAGAAGGGAATGTCAGCGAGGTATCTAGCCCCTCTACTTTACAGACTTCTGTAATCGTGCCGCCCATGTGGGCTTCGCCTGCAAAAACTGAACCGGTTGCCAACAAGGTTGTTGACGCAATAGCAATCAATAGTTTATTCATGGTTATTCTCCATCTTTTGCTTACTTTAGGTGTGAGAAATTGAGCGGGCTCGTTTTGCCGAACGAGTCTGCTCTTCCTCAGTTCTCTCCCTGGATTGAGCGCTGTGCCAATTCAGGGACAGTTCGGTGCGCGATTGCGCGAATCTCAAATGTGACCGCCTGTTAAAGCCCTCCTGTACCTTGCGAGGGAGAGACTTCAATGTGCAGCACATCTTTGTAAGTGCCCGCGTAGAGCAAGGGGGCATCCAGGCGTACGGTTAACAGCCCCTGGGTATCGAAGGGGATAGTTGGCCCGGTGTTAAAGCGCATACCGCGGTAGAGATCACGGCTGTTGGCGCGCATTCGAAAGCCCAGTTTCTCGATTTCTATGTGGGCGGCGTAGGTGCGATAGTGGCGCTGCTGGGAAGGTGGGCGGTGGTGGTTAATCTGACGCTTGTCGCCCCCTTTAATGCTATCCGAGACGAGTGCGCCACGCTCTGATCTCACATGCAGCGCCATCGGTAAGTTGCAATCAATCTTAAGGGCCGCGCTATTTTCTATGCGTGTCGAAAAATCCATGTGGGCGCCGTGGTACGGCAGGGCTTCTATTTCACAGCGTTCACTGATTGTGCCGCGCAGGTGGATTTGCAGCTCGCGTTCAGAGGCTTGGCACACTGGAAAGTAGAGCAAGCTTGAACAAAGGGCGTAGAGGGGTAGCCTGAGGAGACTGTGATGTCGTGCGATGCTGTCTTTCATCTCTGCCTCCTTGCTGTCCCTGTGATTAGCCTGTTGTGCGGTGCACTGCCAAGCCGTGGTGCCTCGAGATTTCCTGGTGATAAGTGAGGCGCTGATTGGTCAAATTGCAAAGCGTGTGCCAGTGTGTTTTTTGAGATATTTAACAAGGTGTTAGATTTTTCGTGAGGAGAATTAGTGCAGCAAGCGTGTCACTGCTGGCACAAAATTTTTGCCCGGACGATGGGCGCTGTGCCAAAGAAAACTTAGCGAGCTATTTTAAGCTTTTGAAAAGTAAGTAACTAAACTGAACTATCAGTGTGGCACCGTTGGCATTGCTTGTTTATTTTGGGTTAATAGTGCGATGTGGCACGGTTAGTTTTTGTTTAGAAAATCATCGGATTAGCTTGAATGACAAAGTTGACCACAGGGTCAGAAAATAAAGTGTGCGCTACCTCAGTACTTTTGACAGCGCTGTTATCTCACTGTCATTTTGGCGCGCTATGCTGGTTACTTCAGCCGGCCAAGGGCTGTAAATAAAATCCTAGGCTTTAGTGGTGCCCTTTACCTTAAGGTAAAGTAGAATCGTTGCTGACAATAATAACTAAGGAAGTTGCGAACGAGTTTCCAAATGCTCTAAGTGGGTACTGAAGGCGTTATTCGCCTTTAATAAGAGCGACTGTGTTCACAGGTAAGAAAGTGAGTGAAGGGCAACCTCCCGAACACGCTTTTTGACCGAGCAGAGGCGCTTCAGTATGCACAATACAGTGCGTTTTGGGCTTTGTTGTACTTCCCTTAACAGAGGGATAAGTTTTGAAATTTAATACATTAGCACTGACTTCTGCAGTCGTACTGGGTGGTTTATCAATGCAGCTTAGCGCTGCGACGCAGTGGAACGTTTCACTGTGGGGCAAACCGCGCGCGTTCACTGCACACGTTGAGAAAATTGCTGAACTGGTTGAGCAAAAGACCAACGGCGACTTCAAACTAAACATCTCATACGGTGGCCTTTCTAAGAATAAAGAAAATCTCGACGGTATCTCTTTTGGTGCTTTCGAAATGGCGCAGTTCTGCGCGGGCTATCACCGCGATAAAAACCCGACCATCACTGTTATGGAGCTGCCTTTCCTCGGCGTGTCTTCACTGGCGCAAGAAGCCAAGATCGCCAAGGCGCTGTACCAGCACCCAGCCGTTGTTAAAGACTTGGCGCGCTGGAATGCGACCTTATTGATGCCGACGCCAATGCCGCAATACAACATTATCGGGGTTGGTGGCGCACCTAAGTCGGTCTCAGACTTCGCGGGGATGCGCGTGCGCGCCACCGGCGGTATCGGCCAGGCGATGAAGACAATCGGCGCTATTCCCGCCTCTGTGACGGCGACAGAAGTACGTACCGCGCTGGATTCTGGCGTTGTATCGGCAGTGGCGTTCGCACCGCACGCCCATATGGCGTTTGGCACAACTGCTGCAGCTAAGTGGTGGACCAATAACCTGAACCCCGGCACGGTGAACTGCCCAGTGGTTGTCAATTCAGACTCTCTGGCAGCGCTGAGCGATCAGAATCGCCAGGCACTGTTGGGCTCTGTCGATGAGGCGCTGGATCACTACATCGCCAACTACGAAGGTAAGACGATGCAGAAGTGGGGGCCTCTACTCGAAGAGAAAGGCATCCAGCAGGTCACCTTCTCGGATGCTGAAATTGCAGCGTTTAAGCAAGCAGCGGCTACCCCTATTCGCGATGAGTGGATTGCTAAAATGTCTGCCAAGGGGCTACCTGCGCAAGAACTCTACGATCTGGTTAACGGTATGATCGGCAAGTAAGACGCGCGTACATGCTGTAATAAGCGAGTGACGGTGAGAGCCGCACTCGCTTTTTTTGGGTAAACTTTCTCTCGCGAATTTGAGGTCACCATGTCTGGCTCTTCTGAAATCCTGCAGGATGACTCTCTTTTAAGTAAGGCCGATCGGCTCTTTTTTAAAATAGAGACATTCACCGCGCTACTCGGCGGGATCACTATTCTTCTTCTTGTTTTTCTCGCTGTGTTCAATGTGCTCGGACGCTGGTTCATCAACTTACCGGTGACCGGCTACATCGATTGGGTGGAGCAGTTTATGGCGGTTTTCGCCTTCTTCGGCATCGCCTATTGTCAGCGTTTGGGCGGACATATCCGCATGGATATCTTGGTCTCTATGATCAAGCGCCGCACGCTCTGGTTCAGTGAGTTTCTCTCCACCACACTGATGTTCTTGATTACCGTGGTGCTGATCTACGGCTCTTATCAGCACTTTTTACGCGCCTATGTCAACGGCGATAGCTCGATGGATGTCAGCTTGCCGATCTGGCCCGCTAAGTTGATTGTGCCCTTTGCTTTGACGCTACTGGCAATTCGCTTGCTACTGCAGATGTGGGGCTATTTGCGCGCGGGCATTCGCAATACGGAGGACGCTATTGCGGTGCCGCTGATTGAGGATGCGGCGACGCAGGCGGCCAAGGAGGCATCGAGTGTCTCCGACAGTAAAGATGACAGTGCACAGGAGGCGCGCCGATGAAAGATATAGCACAGTGGTTCGCCACTATGGATTCGATTGACATCGGGCTGATCGTCTCTGGCTTCATGCTCTTTATGGTTATTATCGGTGTGCGTGTGGCCTTTGCTGCCGCGGCGGCAGGCTTTTTTGGCTTGTTGTGGATTTTTAGCGCCAAGCTCGGGTTCGAAAAAGGCGTGCTAGTGGCGATCAAGATGGCGGGTACAATCCCCCACTCTAAGGCGACCACGCTCTCGCTCTCGTTGATTCCCACCTTTATTTTAATTGGCTATCTGGCCTATCACGCCGGGCTAACCACAGCACTGTTTACCGCGGCTAAGCGCTGGGTTGGCTGGCTGCCAGGTGGTCTTGGCGTGGCGACCGTTTTCTCTACCGCGGGTTTTGCGGCAGTGTCAGGTGCTTCCGTGGCGACATCAGCGGTTTTTGCGCGGATCGCGATTCCGGAGATGCTCAAGCTAGGCTACAACAAGAGCTTTGCCGCAGGTGTAGTCGCCGCGGGCGGGACATTGGCCTCGCTCATACCGCCGTCGGCTATTTTGGTTATCTATGCGATTATCGTCGAGCAGGATGTGGGTGTATTGCTGATGGCGGGCTTCTTGCCCGGCATCGTATCGGCGTTAATCTATGCTGGGCTCGTGATTTTGATGGCCAAAATCAACAAAGATTTGGGCCCGCCGATTAGCGGGTTCTCCTGGGGTGAGCGCTTTGCTGCACTGCCGGGAACCTTACCTATCGTGTTTGTGATTGGCATTATCGTCGTCTGTATCTACGGCGGTGTGGGAACGCCGACCGAGGCGGGTTCGCTCGGTGCCTTTGTCGTCCTCGTGATGGCGCTGTATCGCGGCATGAGCTGGCACAGTCTCAAAGAAGCACTGGTCGAATCGGCCAAGTTGACGGTGATGATCTTTACGATTATCTGGGGGGTGCTGCTCTACGTGCGCTTTTTGGGTTTTGCAGACCTGCCAACGGCCTTCTCTGATTGGATCACCGCGCTTGATCAACCCCCGATGATGACGCTGATTCTGATCTTGCTGGCCTACGCGGTACTGGGCATGTTTATGGATGCAATCGGCATGCTTTTGCTGACCCTGCCCATCACCTTCCCGGCGGTCATCGCACTGAACGGCGGTATGGATGTGACAGCGGCAGAATCTGCGTTCGGTGTCTCCGGCGTCGGCTGTGCCATTTGGTTCGGTATCATTGCCGTGAAGATGTGTGAGCTCTGTCTGATCACTCCGCCGATCGGCCTCAACTGCTTCGTGGTCGCCGGTGTACGCAAAGACATCTCGGTACAGCAGGTGTTCAAGGGTGTGACCCCTTTCTTTGTCGCAGATGTAGTGACGATAGCAGTGTTAATCTCCTTCCCGAGCATTGTGCTCTGGCTGCCCTCATTGATCGGGGCCTGATAGACAGTATTGGTAGGGTGCTTAAGCGCAGTGAGAGGGAAATCGAGCTGCGCTTAAAATGCCATGCTAGCAGAGCCCCGGCGCTTTCTGGCTTAATTCAATGCTGTGAATCTCAGCGTCAGAGGCATTCTGTGCAGGGATAATTGGCGCCTGAGTATGCGGCGTGTGCAGGGGTAACGTTACCGTAAGGTTGCTTTTTTCGTCCTATCGAGGGCTGCGCTTCACTTGATATATGCACTTAGATATCTCGGTATGGCTAATGAAATGAGCCTTGAAAAAGGGCGGGTTTCCCCGCCCGACTAAGCTACAGTGAACGCACTTTGACGTTGAAGATCTTGCGCTCAGTCTTTAGTTGACTACGGTAGGCACGCGTTAGCGTTGCAGTCAGTGTGACCGGTAGGTTTACCGAGCCCGCTGGGCGAGTGACTTTACCGTTTACATCGATCAAGCTGTTATCGCTGCTACTCCAAGTGATGGCTACGCCGTCAATGCCAGGTATAGTGCTGACCAAATTCAGATCTTGAGTCAGCTGCTGGCTATCTGGATTACCCGCTAAGATGCTGTCCAGCGTTAGATTCTGCACGGCTACATTTAGCGGAGAGCCAACGACATTGCGGAAATTGATACGTGCTACCTTGTTGCTCGCATCCATCGCCAAGATGCTATCGCCATCGACGCTCATTGCGGTGATTTCGTTACTCAACGCGGGCAGTGTACGAGTCACAGCACCGGTGAATAGATCAATGATGTAGATTTTTTTATCGCTGCCGGCGATTGCAATACTCTTTTGCTCATCTAACATCACCGCCGCTTTGATATTACTCGGCAAAGTGATAGAGGTTAGTGCGATAGGGCGCTGGTAATTGTCGGCGTCGTCAACTAGGTCGAAGCGTTCTAGGGTCGAGCTGTCTTTTTGCCAGCTGACAGCGGCGCGGCCGGTGTCGTAGAACGCTAAATCGTCGATTTGCTTAGCACTTGGCGTGAGCCCCCCGGAGTAGTCGACGGCCTGCATGCTGGAGATGTTAATCAGCCAGATGCCGCTGTCGTTACCGATGAGAGCGTAGTTACCCTCTTGATCTATCCTCAGCGTGTTGACTTGGTTGCTACCGCTGGGCATTGCCAGTGCGGCCATAGGGCGCAGACTTGCCAAATCGACCTTTTGTATGTAGCTGCCACTGACATCGGAGGCGATCAAGATACCCTTGCCCCAGTGTTCATCAAACACAGCGACATCGTCGTTACTGCACGTGTGTTTGATTGCGCCGAGCTGCCCTGGATCAGGTGGTGGCGTAGTTGGTGTGGGTGTCGGCGTTGGCGGTGCTGGTGTGCCACCAGATGCTGCTGAGATACTATCGGCTACCCAGGCGCTGTAATTGCCATTACTCGCGGTGTAGCTGTTTTGCGTCTGGCTGGTTGTGTTGGTGTTTGTTTTGGCGCGCGAGCCGCCTAGGTTAATTCGGTAGATACCATCGCCAGTACTCGTGCTGCTGTAGCACTGCAATGCGCTGTTGCTGTTAAAGCCGTAAGTACTGTTTTGTGAGAGGACAATTGCTTCGGCGCCGTTAGGGCTGACCTTGATGTTGCGGATATTGTCTATTTTGACGCTGCTTGAAGTGGGAGTTGTGGGGATCGTGGGCGTAGTGACGACACCTGAGGCGCCAGACTCTGAATCATCGTCGTCGTCATCGTCATCAGCTCGATATTGATCCCAGTTATTAGCAGGTGCCGCTGCGATATAGTTTGTGCTGTTGAGCGCTGTATTGGTAACACTGCCGTTGGTTGTTGTCGTGGTGCCGTTTTGGCTTGAAAAGCTCAATTCAAAGCTCTTGGCATTACTGCCTTCTAACAGGACGAGTTTGGAGCCAGTAGAGGCGAGGGTGATGCCCGCAGCGCTGGAAAAACTCGTCGCCTTAGTACTCTCGGCAAGGTTTTGATACTGCACGTTGACGACGGTGTCGTGTAGGTACTCCTGCACATCATCGAGGTTCACGCTGACATTGAAAGACTGCTGCTCAATCATTTTGTCGAGGCTCGCGGCGACAGCCGCATAGCGTGCGTTGGGCGCTAGTTGTTGTGCGCTGCGCAGGCTTTGCTCTATTTGCGCAGCGTACACGGTGTGGCCCTGACGAGTGAGCAGCGGTGAAAAGTCTATTCCCGTAGCGGAAAATGCGGTGTTGAGTGAGTTAATCGAGCCCTGCAAATCTTTATTGACCGAGGGATTAAAGAGCCTCTCAGCTTCAACCAGGGTTGTGAAAGGCGAAATAAAAGTGGCGCTGCCAGGCGCCATGAGGACGTAGTCGCTCTTAACCATCAGCATAGGGAAGTCTTGACCGCCCCCTGCACCTGATAAGCTTTGCCCTGAAGCGCTGATCGCAGATTCAGCGCCGTCACACTGGCCGTTCATGTTGAAATCTTGACATACGGTGCTACTGATCGCACCGCCATTACTGGCAGTACTGCCAGATGTTGTTGTGGTTGATTCCTGCGGTTGGCAACCGGCTAGTGCGCAGGCGATGGCTATCGTTAGTGGTTTAAATTTCATGTCCATAATGAGAATTATTCGCAACACTGTTTACATTTAAAATCTTATCTTATTATAATCTCGCGCTTAATGGCTAGTTTTTAATGGATTTTTCTCTTAGAGGGGTAAACGGCGGTGGCTAAAGGTCGGGCGCAATTAACGGGGTTTAAGAAGCACAAACTTGCAATAGCGGTGGCGCTGCCGCTGCTGACAACGGGTTGTCTTTACGATGAAGATAATGCGCCGGATGGGCGCAGTGGCGGTGCAGTGAGCAGCGGCGGTTCGAGCGGGGTGGCTATCGATGGTTATTTGCGCAGCGCCAAAGCATGCTTGGACCGCAATGAAAATATGAGCTGCGATGCGGGTGAAGAATCCGATATTACCGATGATCGCGGCCGATTTGACCTCAATGTTAGCGATGCAGATGCCGCCGCCTTCCCGGTTGTGGTGGAGGCGATTGCCAATCTCACGATCGACATGGATAACCCCGGTCAAACGATTAGCCAAGCGTATTCAATGTCCGCTCCTGCCGGGCAGCACGGTGTCGTCAACCCGCTGACATCGCTGGTTGAATCCCTGCGTGCCAGCGGCAAGACAAAAGCCGATGCCGAGCAGCAAGTCATGACTGAGCTCGGCGTGCCGAGCGCAGATATGTTGTACGACGACTTTATTGCCAAAAGTGACGCTCAGAGCAAGAAGCTCCACAGTACTAGCCAGGTCATTATTCAAGTGCTTTCCTCCACACTTGAAGCGAGCCCCAGCCAGAGCGAAAATACCGACCGCGCCGTGGTCAACTCCATCGGTATGCGCAAAATTGCAACCGGCCAACTAGCTGCGATTAAAACGGCTGTTGATGGCGCAGTACAAGCTGATGGCAGTCTTAGCCTGCAGCAAGTTCAGCAGGTTTCCACCGACCTCTACAACGATAAAAAGAGTGAGCTGGATGTCAGCACCGCTGAATTTAACGCCGAAAAAGCTAAGCCGGGTAGTGTGGCGAACCCCAACTTGCCAGCGCCGACATTGACCTCAGCCAGCGATGCTACAGATGAGTTGCGCTGGGGCTGGGTCGCAGGTCTTAAAGCGCCGAGCGATTACGAGTACAGCACAGATGGCGGCAGTAGCTGGCAGCCGGCGACTGCTAACCCACAGAGCTTACCGGATGCGCCTATCGCGAAAGGTGATCTGCAACTACGCGTGGTGGCCAATGCCGCGGTAGGGCGTACAGCAGGTGAGATTTTAACGGTTGATATGGCCTTTACCACGCGTCCCGACAAACCTGCTGCTCCCACAGCAGCGCTGGTGAATGACGCGCAAAATACCTTCGGCTGGACGGAAGCACCCGGCTTTAATCAGGTTGATGCCTACGAATACAGTGTCGATGGCGGCAGCACTTGGCAGCAAGTCAGCGCTAACCCGCAGCCGGTACAGGATATCAACATTGTCAGTGGCGATGTGCAGGTGCGTGTCAAAGCGGATGAGGTGACGGGGCGCCCGGCGGGCGCGGTACTCAGCTCTGCTAACCCCTTCACTAAGACGCCAAGTGAGCCGGCTGGACCAACATCACTGGTGGTTGACGATGCGCAAAACCAATTTGCCTGGACCTACAGTGCGGCGAGCAGCAATGCTGCAGATTATGAATATAGTGTAGACGGCGGAAGCAATTGGGCAGCCGCAACTGCCAATCCACAGTCCATTGGCGATATCGCGGTTGCCATCGGCGATCTGCAGCTGCGCATCGCCGCGCGCGCAAGTGATGGTCGCCCGGCCAGCGCCGTGCTGAGCTCTACAGCCGCCTTTACAGTGACCCCAGCCACACCGGCTGCACCGACGTCGCCTGTGGTGAATGATGCACTAAACATGTTTGGCTGGAGTTATGTCTCAGGCTTTGGCTTGCCAGCTAGCTATGAATACTCGGTCGACGGTGGCAGCACTTGGCAGGCAGCGACCGCCAACCCTCAGCCGCTGAGTGATGCAGCGAGCAATGTGGGCGATGTCAGGGTTCGCGTTGCAGGCGATGCGCAGACAGGTCGTGCACCTAGTGCAGCACTACTTTCCGACAAGGTTTACACGTTGACGCCAGCGCGCCCCGATGCGCCGACATCACCTGTTCACAGCGATGCGCAAAACACCTTCGGCTGGACAGTAGTTGCAGGCTTTACACCGGCCTCTGAGTACGAAGTCAGTACAGATAACGGTGCAAGCTGGCAGGTTGCCAGTGCCAATCCGCAGGTGATTGCCGACAGCGACTTCGCAGTCGGTGCTGTGCAAGTGCGGGTGCGCGCCAATAGTTTGAACGGTCGCGCGGCGAGTCCGGCGCTTATCTCGACGAAGGCCTACACGGCGACGCCTGCAGCACCGGCGGCGCCGACAGCGGCGGTAGTTGATGATGCGGCTAATACGTTTGATTGGGTCTATGTGACAGGTTTTACCGCGCATGCAGACTACGAGTACAGCTTAGATGGCGGTAGTACTTGGAATGCTGTAACGGCGAAGCCGCAGGGTGTGCCCGATCAAGCCTATGCGGTTGGTATCGTGCGGGTGCGTGTCGCCGCTGACAGTGAGACGGCGCGCCCTGCCGGTGCACCTCTCAACTCGGATCGTGGCTATACCGTCACACCTGAAAAACCAGCGACACCGACCTCTCCAGTAATCGATGACTCTGCAAATACCTTTGGTTGGGCCTGGGCGACAGACTACGCCGCTGTGGCCGAGTACGAGTTCAGTGTCGACAATGGTTCCAGCTGGAATCAAGCGACGATTAACCCACAGCCGGTGGGTGATAGCAACATCGCCAGCGGGCACGTTCAGGTACGTGTTAAGGCTGACCCTTTAACGGGTCGCCCTGTCGGTGATGCGCTTTCTTCCGATGCGGCTTACACCGTGACACCCGGGGCGCCAGATGCACCGAGTGCTCCTGTGGTTGACGATAATCTCAACCGCTTTGGCTGGACAAATACTTCGGGTTACAGTGCCATTGGTGACTATGAGTACAGTGTGGACTCGGGGATAAGTTGGCAGGCTAACACTGCGAATCCGCAACCGCTCAGTGATGCGGATCTGCCCTCTGGCAGTGTCTGGGTGCGGGTCGTTGCCGACGCCGATAATGGTCGTCCAGCAGGTTCGCCTCTCAAATCAAATGCCGCCTTTACAGTGACGCCGGCAGCACCTGCGGCACCGACGGCACCACTGGTTGACGATGCCGCCAATACCTTTGGCTGGACGGCAGTGTCGGGCTTCGAACAGGCGGATAATTACGAGTACAGCACGGACAGTGGCTCTACCTGGCAGGCTGTCACAGCTAACCCACAAAATGTAGGCGATAGCGCCTATGCAGTGGGGGCAGTGCGTGTGCGCGTTGCCAAGGATGAAAGCAATGCGCGCCCCGCAGGTGCTGTATTGCAGTCCGATGCAGCCTATACGGTTACCCCAGGCGCGCCTGCAGCACCAACCGGAGGTATTGTAAACAATGCAGCCAATACCTTCGGTTGGTCCAATGTCGCAGGCTATAGCAATGCGACGGATTACGAGTACAGCACAGATGGCGGTACGAACTGGCACGCTGCCACAGCCAATCCTCAGTTGCTGAGTGATCAAAACTATGCCGCCGGCGCGGTGCGTGTGCGCGTCGCAGGCGATGTGCATACAGGTCGTCCGGCGGGTGCGGTTTTGCAATCGAGCGCCGCCTACACGGTAACCCCTGAACAGCCGGCGGCGCCAACCGCAGCGGTGCACAGCGATGCGGCTAATACCTTTGGTTGGACAGTCGTGTCTGGCTTTACACAGATATCCGATTACGAGATCTCACTGGACAGCGGCATCAGCTGGCAGGCCGTTAGTGCTAACCCACAGACAATTCCGGATGCGGCCTACGCCTCAGGTGAGGTGCGTGTGCGTGTCGCCGCAAATACGAGCGACGGGCGTCCGGCCGGTCGCGTGTTACAGTCGAGTGAGGCCTATACGGTAACCCCAGGTCGTCCATCGGCTCCGACATCGCCAACACAAGATGATGCTGCCAATACCTTTGGCTGGACGGTATCCAGTGGCTTCACCGATGCCGCAGACTACGAGTACAGCACCGATGGCGGTGCTAACTGGAATGCAGTGACGATCAACCCAATCGCTGTCGGCGATGTGGTTATCGCCAGCGGAGACTTACAGGTGCGTGTGGCGGCCGATAGCGAGACGGGGCGCCCTGAAAGCTTGGCGCTTGTCTCTACTGTGGACTTCACGAAAACCCCTGCTGCCCCAGCTGCACCGACCTCGCCAGTACACGACGATTTGGCCAACACTTTCGGCTGGACCAATGTGGCCGGTTTTACGGCGGCTTCAGACTATGAGATCAGTGCTGACGGCGGCCAGAACTGGCAGGCGGTTAGCGCAAATCCAGCGAGTGTGAGCAGCGGCGCTATCGCCTCCGGCGATGTACAGGTGCGTGTCGCCAAGGATGATAGCAACGGCCGACCCGTTGGCGCAGCACTCAGCTCCACAGCTGCTTACACGCCAACACCAGAGGCGCCCGCTGCGCCGACTAACGGTGCAGTCGATGACGCAGCGAATACCTTCGACTGGGTCAATGTTTTAGGCTTTGCTGAGGCTTCAGGCTACGAGTATTCCAGTGACTCAGGTGCTAACTGGACAGCGGTGACAGCCAAGCCTGTCTCTGTAGGCGATGTCGCCATCGCCAGTGGTGCCTTCCAGCTGCGTGTAGCCGCCGACAGTGCGACAGGGCGCCCCGCAGGTGCGGCGCTCTTGTCGGGTGCGGCGTTCACTAAATCCGCTGCCAGCGCTGTGAGCAAAGAGCAGGCGATCATCAGCGGTACCCACTTTGCCAAACTGGATAATAGCGGTAATTACATCGCGGCAAGCTCAACGCTGGCTGACGGCTGGCGCTGTGTACAGGATTTGAGCGCGGGTAACAAAGTGGTTTGGGCACTGTTGAAAGATGGCGGTGTAGGTGGTGAAGATGATGTGTTGTGGAGTGAAGGGCAAACTCTGATTTCGGATATGAACAGTGGTTCGGTGTGTGGCTTTAATGATTGGCAGGTGCCGACGCGAACTGAATTGAAGTCTTTGCGCACGATTGAGTCTGGCAGTAATAAAACGATAGACCCTCAAGTGTTCCCAAATCATAAACCTGACACGGATGAGTTGGCCAATAGCGCCACCTATGATCAGTACCTTTATTACTGGAGTAATGATGATTGGTACGATGAAAGATATTTATATCGCTTTTACAAAACTTTGGGTAAGCACCCATCATACAACGAAAGTGAAAGTACTAGCTTAAGCATAACGGCAACAAGTAAGAACAAAATAGCGTTGCTGCGGGCTAAGCGCGAAGATACGCGTTTTGTGAAGTTTAACGGATTAGGTACGCAGCTGCCGTCTGACAGTACGAACTGGACGTGCTTGCAAGATAATCGACCCTTATCTCCTACGGTATGGCTGAATAACAGTGAAGTTAGCGGTGAAGTGGGTTATGCAGCAGCGCTCGTTAAAATAGCGCAAAAGAATACTGAGAAGGTTTGTGGATTTAACGATTGGAAATTGCCACAAGAGAGTGATATTCAACTGCTGATCGATTCCGGGGAGTGGAGCAAATCGCCGTGGTATCTATCTGGATACGACTACGTTTGGACCTCTACGCCAGGTGACGATGATACTGAGGCCAAAGCCGTTTCAGGTTTCGGTAGTATCTATAGTCAGAGCAAGGGGGATAATAATCATATTTTTGCTATTCGCCAGAAGCTAGATCCGGTGGCTGCAGTGGCGAGCATGAGTGCAACGCTGCAAGCTCTGCAAGCGAAAGAGGTCGCTTTTGCTACGTCTGCTCAGACGAGTGCATCCGACTTTAATACAGCGAAATCAGCTTATGATGGTGCCGTGGTGGGTGCTGATTTGTCCGTCTACGACGCAGCTAAAACGGTTCTAGAGGCACAGCAAGTGCTGATAGATACTCGTTACACAACATTGCAGCAAGATTTTGTTGTTTTAGAGCAGCGCGTAATAGCGGCGCGAGCTACCCAAGCAAGTATTGCTAACAATGCCGATGGTAATTTCAGTACTGTGCAAATTCAGCAGGCAGCTACTCTGGTTGGCCAAATTAATACATTGTGGACAGCGATGTCAGGACAGCGCAATACGACCTTTGATCATAAAACTCAGCTTGCGGAGTACCTTGAGCACTTCCGTCAGATTTATCAGGTTCTCAATGGAGGCACGGGATCGGATGGTGTTGTGGCTGTTCAGGCGTTAACTGCAGATGTCCAAGCACTGCAAGCGCAGTTGGAGACGGCGATTGCTGAGGCAAATGCTGCGCAAGCTGCCATCGATGCACTGAACGGGACGACTGACAGTGCTGCAGCACAGCGGGCGGTCGATGCTGCAAAAGATGCATTTGCTAAAGTCGAGGCAATTCGGCTGAAGCTGCTAGCACTCGATGATGCAATCAAGACACTACAAGCGGCAGTAAATGGCTTGGAAGCCAATGTCTCGGCAGCGGTTGAGGCGTTAGCGAACAGTGCAACCAATGCTGCTAACAGTGCGAAGAATTTGGTTGTTCCCGTGCAACAAACCGGTCGAGTGGAGGGGGCTGAAAGTTATGAAAAGGCACGCGAAGCTGGATGGAGCGTTAGTGAGGATGATGCAAAAATTGCAGGCACTGAGTTTGCTAAGCTCGATGTAAAAGGTCGATTCTTGCCTTCAGACACTGCGTTTACAGAAGGCTGGCGTTGTGTGCGTGATTTGCGTCAAGGCTCTGCAGAGCTGACTTGGGCGCTACTTGAAGATGGCGCAAAAGATGGGGCGAATGATCTCTCTTGGGACATGACTGACACTTCGGTAAGCGATGCACAGGGGTTAATCGTACGTTATAACGCAGAGAGTTATTGCGGTTATAGCAATTGGCAGGTACCTATGCGCCACTACTTGAAAACTCTGGAAACGGGCAGTGTTAAGGATGACTACAATAGGGAGTATGCGACGATTGATTTAGCTGTATTCCCTAACCATAGGGGCTTTACCGCAGAGTTTACAAATAGCAGTTATGGTTCGCCACGTTACTGGTATTGGAGCAGTGATGGGTACAATAGCAGCAGTAATTACATCTATAAGTATGCAGATCCAGAAAATACGAGTAGTAGTGATAATGAATCTACAGATGCCAATGTTGCCAAGAGTGAAACGGTTGTCTTGAGGCCTATGCGCTTAAATGAGCGATTTGAGAGGGTTGATGGTAGTGGCCAAGTTACAACTGATGATTCTCAGTGGGTGTGTACGAGAGAGATCGGTACCGGTGTATTGTGGACGAGGCAGTCGGGAGGTTCGGCAATCGCAGTGGATAAGATGCAATATGCAGACGCTTTAACTTTGATTGAAGCGCAAAATGCAGCAAGTCTATGTGGTCGAGCTAATTGGCAATTGCCATCTATCGCTCAGCTTCAGGTTTTATCTCCACTAGAAAGTCCTTTATTTAGTGATATTCAAAGAAGTAGCTCGGATGCTTACTGGTCTAACGAGGCAAATGGAGCTGGGTTCTCAGGAAATAAGAATAAGTGCTATGACTTCAAAAACTTTGCTTTAGATGAATACAACTGTGCAATCGACGGCAATTGGCCAGATAGCAACTATACCCGCTTGACCTCCCCGAGCAGTTAATGCCTCGCACTTAGGCTCCGCTCTGGTTTTTTGTCCAGATCGGAGTCTATATATTTATAATAATCTAAATGAGAATAGTTATTTAAAACATTCTCATTTGATCATATAATCGCCCCTCGTTTTTACCAATCGGATGTATAGCAATGAAAAAGAAACCTACCTCTTTGCGCCGTCAGCTCGGCGTAACCGCAATCGAATATGCACTGCTGGCAGCTGCCATTGCAGCGCTGATGCTGGGTGTAATGGGTAGTGACAGTAAGCTGCAGCAGGCGATCACTGAAAAGTTTGATCAGATAGCTGACGATATCAGCTCAACGTCTGGTCAGTAGGCGCGAGAGCAAAATACATGAATGTGAGAAAGATCGTCTGGCTGGCCTTTGCACTGGTCATGCTCGGTTTCGTTGGTGTGGTGCTACTGTTGTTGCGCACACCGCAGGCGCCAAAAGCCGCAGTACCTGCAGCTGTTGTGCCCGCGGTGCCACAGGTACAGGTGCAACAGACTGTGCCTGCTGCTGTCAGTGAGCCCAGCGAACAGGTATGGCTACTCGCTGCAAAGCGCGACTTAATTGCCGGGCGTTTTTTGACAGTTGACGATTTTAACTGGCGTCAGGTCAATGTAGAGCAGCGCGATAAAATGATAGCGCCGCTGGAAAAAGGTAGCGATGAGCCGCGCTCACAAATCGGTGGTTTGCTACGCAAATCAGTAACGGCAGGTACCTTGCTCTCTTCGCTGGATATTCTAAAGCCTGGTGAAAACGGCTATCTGGCGGCGTTGATCACACCGGGTATGCGGGCTTTCTCAATTGAAGTCAGTCAGTCTGACGCCAGTTATCGCCTCGTATCGCCGGGCGATAAAGTCGATGTGATTATGAGTGCCTATCTCAATGGTAGCGAAGGTGGGACTTTTGAGGATGTGCAAGCGCTGCGCGCTCGTACCTTAGTGACAAATAGCCGTGTCCTCGCGGTCGATGATCATGCGACGGATGTTCAATTGCCGGTGCGTGTAGCCGAGGGAAAGCAAGACCCCAAGGCTGTGATCACGCTCGAGGTGAATCAGCGTGATGCAGAGCGCTTGAGTCTGGCTACAACCCTTAAAGCGCGCTTTAGTTTAAGTACGCGCAATCTCAATCAGGGGGCGCAAGAGCTAGATGTCAGCAGTCATGATTTAAGTGACATCATTCCCGAAGTCAAGCTGGCTGGGCCAGAGGTTGGTCTCGTACTCATGCGCGGTGATGCCTTGACCTTTATCGGTGAAAACAAAGAGAAAAAGGAAGCAAATGAAGAATAATATGCTTCGCCTTATAGTGTTATGTGCCAGTTTGTGGACTGCGCTAGCTCAAGGGCAATCTTATCTGCAGGTTAAATTGGGGCAGGGTGAATTGGTACGTTTGCCGCGCGCCGCACAGGCTGTTTTTGTCGCAGATCCTTCTATTGCGAACTATCAAGCGCCCTCGGCGCGTACTTTATTTGTCTTTGGTAATAAGCCGGGTACAACGTCGCTCTACGCACTGGATGAAAGTGATCAGGTGATCTATCGCGCAAGGGTGACCGTGCAGCAAGACTTGGCTGCGCTGCGAGCGCTAATCGCCAAGCAATACCCCAAGTTATCTATTGATGTTAGCGCGGTGTCTGGGCGTATCTTTTTGCGTGGGCAAGTGCCTGATGTCGCGACAGCCAGTGCGCTAATGAAGAGTGCGCGGGCTTTTGCGCAGCCCAGTATTGCCAGTGGCGGTACCAGCACAGCGAGCAATGGCTCGACCACGACGACAGTGACCAGTGTCTCTAGCGATGAGCTGGTGATCAATCAACTGACTATCACGAACCCCAACCAGGTCAATATCCGGGTCAAAGTGGCAGAGGTATCACGCACCGTGTCCAACCGTTTGGGCTTTCGCTGGGGGGAGATGGTAAATGGTAGCTTAGTTACGGGTAGCACAGGGTTAGGCTTCGACATTGACTGGAGTGACAGCAATATCAGGGACATCTTTTCGGTCAATGGTGGCACCTTAACTGGCATGCTAGATGCGCTGGCCTCTGAAGGCCTGGTCAATGTTTTGGCGGAGCCGAATCTGACAGCGCTCTCTGGAGAATCGGCGAGCTTTTTGGCCGGGGGGGAAATTTTTATTCCAGTGCCAGATGGCGATGGTGGAATTAGTCTCCAGCCCGAAAATTTCGGGGTGAAGCTAGATGTGACTCCGACAGTGCTTAGTGCTGATCGCATTAGTTTAAAAATCAAACCCGAAGTGAGTAGTTTGACTAATGAAACTAGCATTGAGCTCAACGGTACTCGGGTGCCCGGAAAGTCGGTGCGCACCGCTGAGACAACGATAGAGCTGGCCAGTGGACAGAGCTTCGCGCTAGCGGGATTGTTGCAAAGTAATGAAACGACCAATGTATCGCAGATGCCTTTTCTCGGCGATGTGCCTATTCTCGGTGCATTGTTCCGCTCGACTCAATTTGAGCGCAACGAGACCGAGCTGGTAATTATCGCTACCGTTTACAACGTTGAACCGACCAGTGCTCGCCAGTACCAGCTGCCGCAGGATGGCATGCAGCCCTACAGTGATTTGGAGCGGATGCTCAACGGGCGCATTCTCAAGCCTAGTCCACCGGTGGGCGGTGCGCTGTTAGATGTTGAACAGCCACGTTTACTCGGTGAGAACGGGTTTTACTATTAGACTTTTTACCTGACTGTTGAGAAAAATCCTCCGTGATTTTTCTCAACAGTCGCGGGTATGTCGCTGAGGGCACGATCACCAATGTGTTCGTCGAAGATGACGCTGGCATTTTGTTGACGCCCGCGGTGTCTGCCGGGGCTTTGCCGGGTATTTTGCGG
>JBMZCU010000007.1:0-29918 GCA_049613705.1 Pseudomonadales bacterium
GGCAACGGCTGATGCGAGAAGGGTACGACGTGTAATAGACATAGCTCTTTCCTATTGTTTTGATTATTTCCTCCCACCCTAATACCGAGTGGGAGGGGAAAGAAGCTTATGCCCTTAAAGGCTTTTTAGGGTTTTAAAGCCATTTTGTGCATATTGTTCACAGTGTGTATTAGCGCCAGTTTGACATAACAGATAGATCTACAGTGCACACCCAGCTACTGGGACTTGCGGCATTAGAGCGCGGCAGTAGAAAACGTTAAAACTCACCGAGCACATCGCCGTCTTGCGCTTTAACTCGTGCGCAGCGGTAGCGCTGTAGAGTACTTGAGACACTCGAGGAAAATATAAGAGTGCATTGAGACGACACTGTCGCAGAGCAGTTTCTGATTGATCAGCTCCGAGTAGTCTTTCATCGTCGGGCAGTTTACTTTCAAGATGAAGTCGTATTCACCGGAGGCAGAGTAGCACTCTTGAACCTCATCGAGCGCGCGCACTAGTTCAATCACGTTGTCCCGCGCCCCGGGCAATGTCTTCGAAAAGCTGACCATCACCATCGCACTGACATCTAGCCCTGCGCACTCGCGATTGAGCAGCGCGACATAGCGCTCAATCAAACCTGACTGTTCCAGCCGCTTGAGGCGGCGAAAGCACTGCGAGGCTGAGAGGTTCACCCGCTCAGCTAAATCCGAGCGCGAAATTTGGCTATCAGACTGCAACAACTCGAGAATGCGAATATCTTGGCGATCTAGACTTACTTTATGCACGAAATCGGTCATCATTTAGCTATTTTTATAAAAAATATCGCACCACAGATATTTTCACAAGGATTTTCGCTGAGAACTCAGCAGTGCCGCTGGCATAGAATAAACACACTATTCAATCACCGTTTTCAGGAAGCAACAGCATGCTAGATCTTCAGTTTGTGCGCCAGCAGTTCCCCGCCTTTTCCGAGCCTTCCCTCCAGCAGAGCGCTTTCTTCGAAAACGCCGGTGGCTCATATATGTGTGTCCAAGTGATGAATCGCTTGAGCACCTACTACCACGAAACTAAAGTACAGCCCTACCACCTCTATCCACAGGCGCAGCGCGCCGGTGCACAGATGGATGCTGCCTATGTCGAGCTGGCTAAGTGGCTCAACGTCAAGGCCGACAACATTTACATGGGGCCATCCACTTCGCAAAACAGCTACGTACTGGCCCAGGCAATGCTCGGCTGGCTACAGCCGGGTGATGAGGTTATCGTTACCAACCAAGATCACGAAGCCAACTCTGGGGCCTGGCGCCGCCTGGAAAGCCAGGGCATAGTGATTAAAGAGTGGTCGGTTGACCCCGCCACAGGTTCACTCAGTACAGCACAGCTCGAGAGCCTCTACAGCGCAGCGACTAAAGCGCTGGTATTCCCGCACTGCTCTAACATCTTGGGCGAGATAAACCCCGTCGCAGAGATCTGCGCCGGCGCCAAAGCGCGCGGTGTATTCAGCGTGGTCGACGGCGTCTCCTACGCCGGTCACGGCCTGGCAGATATCAGTGCCCTCGGCGCCGACATTTACATGTTCTCACTCTATAAAGTTTACGGCCCGCACCAAGGCGTGATGGTGGTCAGCGATGCCATGGCCGAAAAGCTCAGCAACCAAGGGCATTTTTTCAACGCCCACCTGCGTGAAAAGCGCCTCACGCCAGCAGGGCCTGATCACGCACAAATTGCGGCGAGTACAGGTGTCTGCGACTATTTCGAAGCGGTTTACCGTCACCACTTTGACGATGCGGACAGTGTAAGCGATAGCGAGAAAGCCGATCGCGTACACCAGCTTTTCCTCGAGGCGGAAAAAAAGGCACTGACACCCTTGATGCACTACCTAAACAGTGAACCCAAAATTCGCATCATAGGGCCAAACACCGTTGAGGGCCGTGCGCCGACAGTCTCTATCGTCGTCGAGGGGAAAAAATCAATGGAACTGGCCGCCGCTCTGGGCGAGCGCGGTATCATGTGTGGTGCAGGTCACTTCTACTCACTGCGCCTGCTTGAGGCCATGGGTGTTGAAACCGAACAGGGTGTGCTGCGCTTCTCGCTCGTGCACTACACAGGTGAAGCCGATGTCGCCAAGCTGATCGACGAACTCAAGCTCGTTATTTAACTCGCCCCAAGCATTCCCCCGGCGCTACCGCGCCGGGAATATCCCGCCGTGCTACACTGCACATTTTGACTGAGCGGAAGCCTGCCTTGAACTTCGATCAACACTTAGACAATCGCGAATTTCTCAATCAACTCGAAAACTGCACGCTGGCGCCTGAAGTGTTTAATCACATCGGCCACTTGCGATTTTGCTTCCTCTGCTTGGAAAATGCGCCGCTGGAAGCTGCGATCGAGCGCATTTGCAACACCATCAAGGCCTATGCAATCAGTTTAGAGGTTGAAGAGAAGTTCAACCTGAGCTTGACTCACGCACTTGTGCGCATCGTCGAACGCCGCACACTGCAAACGCCACAGCAGTCATGGCAGGCATTCTTGCAGGCAAACACAGATTTAGTTGAGAACACGCAAGACGTGCTGCGCCTGCATTTCAGCGACGAGTTGCTGTACAGTGAACGAGCTCGCACTGAACTCATTCTACCCGACCTCGCCCCCATTTAAGCGCAATCAGCGCTGCAGGAAGTAGACCCCAGCCATCAATAGCACGACACCTATCACTCGGTTGGAGTTAATCTCTACCCGAATACCCGCGAGCCCAAAGTGGTCGAAAATCAGCGACATTACCAACTGCCCCAAAATGGCGGCACCGAGCATATTGGCGATGCCTATCTTGGGCATTAAATAGAGCATCCCGCTGACAAACACCGCACCGAGAAAGCCTCCGCAATAGAGATACCAGTCTATAGAGGCTAAGCGCTTGTAATCGGGCAGGCTCGCTTGCGCCCATAGAAGCACCATAACACAGGCCAACGTCCCGCCGAGGTAAGAGACTAAGGTCGCCTGCATAGGGTGCACCATAGCCGCACCGAGGCGCGCGTTCAGCGCACCTTGCAGTGGGATCATTGCGCCCGCAATCATTGCAAAAAAGATCAGTAGCCAATTCATAAGTTGTTCTCTAGCAAGGTTTAAAAAGTTTGTCTGTACGCAGACAACAAAGCCTTGTGCTCTGGTGCTATTTCAACGAGCCACGCAGGCGCTTTTCCCGCCATTTATCAAGGACAGGGATTGTGGCACTGGTTGTGTATATCCTCGACTCGCGCGAGCAGTTCATCGCTGAGCGGCACCTGTGTCGCCTCAATCGCCAGTGCCAGCTGCTGCTGAGTAGTAGCGCCGATAATAGTCGAGCCCACGAAAGGCCGAGAGATCGCGAACCCCAGCGCCAAGTGCACAGGATCGAGCGCAAACTCGCGCGCCAGCGCAACGTACTGTGCTGTGGCGGCGATTCCATTTTCCGTCAGGTAGCGGGTGTAGTTAGGAAACAGCGCCAAACGGGAATTCTCCGGCAGTTGACCGCCTAAGTACTTCCCCGTAAGTACACCAAATCCCAGTGGCGAGTAAGGCAGCAGCGCGATGTTTTCGCGAAACAAGACCTCACTCAATCCAACCTCAACCGTGCGGTTGAGTAGTGAATAAGGGTTCTGCAAGCTGACCACCCGTGGCAAATCCAATTGATCAGCCAGTTGCAGGAATTGCATCAATCCCCAGGGCGTCTCGTTGGAAACCCCGACATAGCGTACTTTACCCTCGTCGACTAAGCTTTTGAGCGCGCGCAGTGTACTTTCAATTGAAACCGCCCCCTCTCCGCCGTTGCGCTGATAGCCGAGTTGGCCAAAGTAATTAGTCTGACGCTGAGGCCAGTGTACTTGGTAAAGGTCTATATAATCAGTGTTTAGGCGCGTTAAACTACCTTCAACAGCGAGCCTGATATTGCGATCGTCCAGTGCGATATCCGGCCGTAAATAATCAACCATTTCCGCGGGACCACACACTTTTGTGCCGATAATTAACTGCTCGCGATTACCTCTGGCTGCGATCCACTCACCTATGTACTGTTCGGTAAAATTGCGTGTGTGCTCACTGGTCGGTACGGGGTAGAGCTCAGCGGTGTCGATGAAATTAACGCCTTGAGCAAGGGCATAATCGAGCTGTGCAAAGGCCTCAGCCTTGGTATTTTGACGCCCGTAAGTCATGGTGCCAAGACAGATACTACTGACGTTTAAATCGGATTGCCCCAGATTTCGGTACTGCATGAATAGCGCCTCATCTTCTCTGCGCGCCCTCAGGAGTCTTCAGGTGGCCTGCGGCGAACAAAATCGGTTTTAGTGCGTGTACGCTCGCCAAATACGGCTTTGAGCTGTGCTAAATCATCTTCGCGAATAAACAGATGATCTCCCAACTTACAGCCAACAACTGTTCCGCCGAGCAGTGAAAAGCCTACGGCCATCTGCCCGAGTGCCAACAGCAGAGAATCTGCACTGTTGAGCGCCAGTAGACCGATCAGCATCAATAGCGTACTGACACAGGCACCGGCCAAAAAGCTCGGAAAGAGTGCAAACATGCCTAAGTGTTTGCCGCTGAAAAAGCCGATTGCAGCACCGCTGAACATACCGGCGATACAAATGGACTCCAGCCCCGAGAGATTGCCAAATACTTCGTAGAGGACTACGCCACCGAGCAGACTTATAAAAGTCAACATCGTCGCCTGCACTCTAAAAAGTTTGATCATAGCTCTCGTATTTTACTTGCGAAATGAAATAATTAGGGAACCGTGAGCGCATTGCGCAGTCACTGTCGCAGGGAAAATAACACGAAAGACGCAGCAGTCAAAGCGAAGATAAGTGTGTGGTGTAAAAATGCCTTGTTAGTCAGGCATATGTGTCGCGATAAAACAGCATTAACGCACTGTTAACGACGTTGAAAAGAACGCGTTAACTCTTGGCCGCCAACTTCATACGCTCACGCTTGAGCCGCTCCTGTGCCAGCGCATCCTGTTGAGTGCGCTCGGCGGGCATAGAGACCGCTTTGCTACTTTTGTGCGAGCTGGCAGGCGCTTTCTCCTGCGGGCGCTTTTTGATCAACCAAAACAAGGGCGCCTTATAGCCTAAGAAAAGCGTTAGCACGAGCACCCGCGCTAACGAGCTCAAATCATTGTTGATGGCACCGACAAAAAACAGTGCAGTTACCAAGCCCACAACCAGCCCGATAAACAAGTTGCCAATATTAGAAAAGATACCTGCAAAAAAGCGCTTGAAAGCCCCTTGTTCTTTCTGTGCAACACCGGTTGAAAGCAGCGAGGCGATGAGGATACCGATAGCGGCAAATATAGGGCACAACACGACCAGAGCAACATCAATCGTCTGCAGTTCAATCCCTGCAATGGTAGTGGTCGCGTTGACAAAAACCCCTGTGTCGACACTTTCAGAAAAAGGGAAAGAGGCCAAAGTCCCTTGGTGGGATTGGGATAATAGCTCAATTTGCGGTAGTGTATCTTCCATCATTGCCCCTCTCTTCTTACTTAGCATTCAACACAGCGCAATCCCTAGTCACTGCTTCTCTACAACTTGCCCGCGTATTTTGATAGCGCTGAGATACGCACAAGAGCAAACATTCTAAGCAAAACTCCTAGTTTTTCATATCTAAACCTGTGATTTATTTTTATCACTTATAAATCAGGGAAATATCTAAGGAAGGCAAGAAAAACAGCCGAGGCACAGCCCCGGCTAGAGGACATTTAGAGGTGTGCCAGCGCCTGAGAGAGATCGGCGATAATATCATCCGGGCTTTCAATGCCCACCGAAATGCGGATCAAGTTCTCTGTGATGCCTATCTGCTGGCGACGCTCAAAGGGAACACTGGAATGCGTCATAGAGGCCGGGTGCTGGACTAGAGTCTCAGTGCCACCTAAGCTCACAGCGAGCATTGCCATCTTCATATTATCCAATACCTTAAAGGCTTCTGCCTCCCCTCCGCTAATCGTAAAGGAGAATGTCGAGGCGCAACCGCTGCACTGCTTCTTGAAAATGTCGTACTGAGGGTCACCCTGCTCAAGCAGCCCTGGATAATAAATTTTCTCAACGCGAGGATGCGCCGATAAGAAATCTACCACTTTCGCAGCGCCCGCCGCACTGGCCTGCATTCTGATTTTAAGCGTTTCAAGTGAGCGCATAATCAGCCACGCGGTGTGCGAGTCCATATTCGTGCCTAAAATATTTCTAAAACCGCGAATCTTAGTAATCAATGCTTTGGCACCTGCGCAGCTGCCGCCGACCACATCGGAGTGCCCACCTACATACTTAGTCAATGAGTAGAGGCACAAATCCGCCCCCAGAGCCAATGGGCGCTGGAAAATGGGCCCGTACATGGTGTTATCAACAACCAGAACCGGGCGCTCACCTTCTCCGTTATCCAGAGGTTCAAGCAGCGCTTTACAGGCGGCAATATCGATCATTTGGTTCGTCGGATTATCCGGTGTTTCCATCAACACCATAGACACGGGCCCCATGCTGCGCGCGCGCTCCAAAGCACTGGCCAACCCGGCATCACCTTCGCTGCCACAAAACCCCACCGCCTGAATATTGTACTGACTGAGAATCCCGTTGAGCAGGGTATCTGTGCCGCCGTAAATTGGCTCTGCGTAAACCACGACAGAACCGGGCTTAGAGAGCGCTAAAACCGTTGTTGATATTGCAGACATACCACTGCCGGTGACGATGCAATCTTCAGCGTCATCCCACTGCGCCATGCGCCCCTCGAGAATTTCGAGTACTGGGTTATTGAAACGTGTGTAGATCAAGCCAGGCTCTACGCCCTCAGGCACCTCGACGCGACCAGAGGCGTAGTTAAAGAAATCTTTGCCATGCTGCGCGCTATCAAAGACAAAGGTAGATGTTTGAAACTGTGGGCACTTTACCGCCCCCTCTGAGAGTGTGGGGCTATAACCGTGATGCAGCATGAGAGATTCAGGTGCGAGTTTGTGGTCACCGATATGAGTCTGTTTGCAATCTGTATGTTTGGACATGAAGCTTCCTACCGCTTTATTTTTTTATCAGATTAACAAAGAGCTCACGCAATTTGCTGGTATATTTAGCAACACTTACCCAAAGCATTGGCAGATTATTGCGCAAAGAGAGAACAATGGACAATATCGATCGAAAAATTATAAAAGAACTGCAGCTCAACGCACGTATTTCCAATGAAGAGCTGGCCGAGCGGGTCAACCTCTCCCCCTCCCCTTGCCTGCGGCGAGTGCGAAAGCTCGAACAGCAGGGCTATCTCACCGGTTACACGGCACAGATCGACCAGATAAAATGCGGGGTGGGAATGAACGTTTTTGTCAGCGTCCGCCTGGAGCGCCCCGACAAACAGATCATGCAGAACTTCGAACGTGCTGTCGCCGAGTTGGACGAAGTGATCGAGTGCTATTTGATGGCAGGTAATAGGGACTATCTGCTGAAAGTGGTCAGCGCCGATTTAAAAGACTACGAACACTTTATCCGCGATAAATTTTCTGATTTGCCTGGCATAAACTCGATCGAATCGAGCTTTGCCTTCGGCCACGTGAAACAGCAGAGCTACATCCCTATTTAAACACAGCCGCTCACGCTCTGTGGCTAGCCCTGGCTTCTGGGATGTAGCGCAATACGCTTAGGTCGAAAAGCGGTCACCACGAGGTTGTTTCGCTCGATCTTAGCCTCGTAGAGCGCCTTATCAGCCGCTTCGTAGAAAGCGTGCTCATCACACAGAATATCGCTGTCGAGCAAGGTTACTGCGCCGATGGATATTGTTAAATAGCGGCTTACTTGGCTGTTTTCGTTCTCGACTTTCATGTCTTGCACTTTAGTGCGAATGCTGTGTAAGAACTGCTGTGTCTTTTCAATGTTTGAACCACAGAAGAGAATCGCAAATTCCTCTCCGCCAATGCGAAAAACAAAATCGTTCGGACGGTGCAGTGAGTTCAACAGTACATCACTGAGACTGCGCAGAGCTATATCTCCCGCCGGGTGTCCATAGAGATCGTTGAATGCTTTAAAATAATCGATATCCAGCACAGCTAAAGTTAAAGAGTAGCCAGCGCGCTGCGCCATACTGATCTGCGTGGGCAGAATATCATCGTAACTGCGGCGGTTTAAGAGCCCGGTGAGTTTATCGACATGTGCCAATTTTTTATTGGTGATGTCTTGCAAAATATTGGTGTAGCCAATGAGCTCATAGCGCTCACTGTAATTGGGAATCAACGAAGATTCCGCCCACACTGTGTGGCCTTGCACATTGGTATAGGAAATCTCGCCCTGCCACTGCTTCCCTTGTTTGAGCAATTTAAAAATCCCCTGCTCCAACAGTTTTGACTCCTGACTATCGTCGAGGAAAAAGCGGTTTTTATTTCCAACCAGCTCTTCCTTCCAGCAGCCAAAAAAGCGACACAGCGCATTACTCGCATCCACCACGCGGCCATCGAGATCCAAGTGGGCCATCAAAATATGCTCATCGATCAGGCGCTGACGCCGGGCGCGCTCTTTATCTGTGATAGCGATAGTGCGCCACAGTTCGGTCATCAGCAGCAAAATTAACGCCAGTGCCAGCACAGAAAGCGCGGTCACCACCAGTACGATCTGATCTTTTATCTGCAGCGATTTGAAGTGGAACTCCGCGGCTTTATCAAAGGCGAACTCCTGCAGTGCCACGACGTTTTCGGTCAGTTTATCTAGGTACTCTCGCTCTTGTTGCAGCACGCTCGCCAACGCTTCTTCAGCACCGCCCTGGCGCAGCAAGCTAATGATTTCACTACGAATTGGACGCCACTGCAAAAAAAGTTGATAGCTCTGTTCTATCTGCTCGCGATCCCCGAGAAAGCGGTCAAACAAAATGTCGTACTGCTTAAAGGCAAGGCCCTCGTGAATCGCAATTTCGTCGATCGCGATCTCTCGATCGATAATGCTTTGCGCCTGTACCACATCCTTCATATTGGAGTGCATTAAGACGAAGTAGTAATTGACGCTCTTAGCGGCATTGGAGACTGCAAAAGGGTGACGATAAAGCATATTGAAGCCGTCAGTGATACGGCTCAACTGGTAGATAGAACTCACACTCAACCCCATCACAATAGCCACAATGAAACTAAAACCGAGCAAAATTTTGCGTCGGTTCAGTACATTGTTCTTGGGATTTCGAGCATTGCTCTCAAACATAGATATCGTCAGCACCTAGTAGCAAACAGCGAAACGCAACACGCGTACTTTAAAAACAATGACCTAGTATACAGCAAAATCATGCTGTGTTTATTTATCGTTCACAAATAAATCAGTTGTAGCTCACCACAAGAAAGCACACAGCTTTCTCCTCTGCTCGATTGGTGATGCTATGTGCCACATCACCGCGGTAGTGGGCTGAATCACCAGGCCCTAAGAGGCTGTTATCCGCCCCTGCAGTTACTTCGATCTGGCCGCACTGTACCGTGATAAATTCGCGCGCGCCCTCAAAGTGTGCAGCACTTGCAAGCTCGTTGCCCGCCTCCAGAGTAAGCTCGTAGAACTCTATATTCTTTTCCATGTTTAACGGCGACAAAGTACGAATCTTGCACTGTTTATCACTGCGATAGAGGAACGCTGGATCGTCGCGGCGGATCACTTCGATAGCTGAGCCTGTCCAGGGCTCATCCACCAGCTCTCCCACTGAGATCGAAAACGCCTGAGCAATACGACAGGCCACCGCCAGTGTTGGGTTGGCGCGCCCGCGCTCAATCTGCGAAAGCATCGAGCGGCTGACGCCTGACACTTCAGCCAATCGCTCTAGCGTCCAACCTTTAGCCTTGCGCAGGCCCTTTACTTTTTCACACAGCACTTGGGACATCGGTTCGACGTCGAGTACCTTAGTTTCTGTTTGGCTCAACAAAAATTCTCCTATATGAGAAAAAAATCTTTTAAAGTGGATTAAAGCCCATTACCATAGTTACAAATTCCATTATATCGGAATAATATCTCTTAAAGTAGCGGAGCAAGCCCATGGCAACGACAATGAACGCGCTGGTAAAGCGTCACGCAACACCTGGACTCTGGTTAGAGCGCGTTGATATGCCAGAGATGGGCATCAACGATGTAACTATTCGGGTATTAAAAACCGCCATTTGCGGCACCGACTTACACATCTACAACTGGGATGAGTGGGCGCAGCAAACTATCCCTACTCCGATGACTATCGGTCATGAATTCGTCGGTGAAATTGTCGATGTCGGCAGTAATGTCAACGCTTTCAAGCCCGGTGAAATAGTCTCCGGTGAAGGGCACGTCGTGTGCGGGCGCTGTCGCAACTGCATGGCGGGTAGGCGACACCTCTGCGCGCACACCAGCGGTATTGGCGTCAATCGCCCCGGTGCATTTGCCGAATACCTAGTACTGCCAATGTCCAACGTTTGGGAGCACAGGCCCGGTATAGACCTTGATATCGCGGCGATGTTTGACCCCTTTGGCAACGCCGTGCACAGTGCACTGCAATTCGACGTATTCAGTGAAGATGTACTGATCACTGGAGCCGGGCCTATTGGCTGCATGGCAGCGGCCGTGTGCAAGCAGGCAGGTGCGCGCCATATTGTCGTCACAGACCTCAACCCGCAGCGCCTTGAGATGGCACGCAATCTAGGCGCTACCCGCACGGTCGATGTCAGCTGCGAAACACTGCCGCAAGTACAGCGCGAACTCGGCATGAGTGAAGGCTTTGACATCGGACTGGAAATGTCAGGCAGCCCGGTGGCTTTCAACGACATGATTGCCAACATGTGCCATGGTGGCAAGATATCCGTATTAGGCATACCCAGTGAGCAAGCGCCAACTGACTGGCATACCGTCATCTTTAACATGCTGACGATAAAAGGTATTTACGGCCGAGAAATGTACGAAACCTGGTACAAAATGTCTGCCATGGTGGAAAACGGCCTTGATATCAGCTCTATTATTACCCACCGCTTACACTACACGCAGTTCCAAAAGGGGTTCGATGCAATGAACGACGGCAGCGCGGGCAAAGTCATACTGGACTGGCAGAACATTTAACGTTGTAGACCTGCTGCAACAGGTCTCGGTAATTTACAGGAGCATAATATGTACGGCGATTTTAAAGCCCACCTCGAAAGCCAGCTCTCACAGATAAAGCAGGCCGGCCTCTATAAAGAAGAGCGCTCTATCCTCTCTGCACAGAACAGCAGTATCAAAGTGCAGCGTGGCGAGGTCATCAACCTCTGCGCCAACAACTACCTCGGACTGGCGCAGCACCCCAAGATTCTCGAAGCAGCACACAACGCGCTAGACACCTGGGGTTACGGGCTGGCTTCCGTGAGGTTTATCTGCGGCACCCAGCAAATTCATCGCGATCTCGAGCAGCGCCTGAGCGACTTTTTGGAGTTTGAAGACACTATTCTCTATCCCTCTTGCTTCGATGCCAATGCAGGGCTGTACGAGACGTTGCTCGACCCCGAGGATGCTGTCATTTCGGATAGCCTCAACCACGCCAGTATCATCGACGGTATTCGCCTGTGTAAAGCAGCTCGCTACCGCTATAAAAACAATGATATGCAAGATTTGGAGCAGCAGCTCATCGCGGCCGATAAAGCCGGTGCGCGCTACAAACTTATCAGCACAGACGGCGTTTTTTCGATGGATGGCTACATCGCTCAACTGGATAAAATCTGCGACTTAGCCGATAAATACAACGCCTTGGTACACTTTGATGACAGTCACAGCGTTGGCTTTGTCGGTGAGCGCGGGCGCGGTACTCACGAACACTGCAACTGCATGGATCGGGTCGACATCACAACCGGGACTCTCGGTAAGGCACTCGGTGGTGCCAGCGGCGGCTACACCAGCGCCAAGCGTGAGATCGTGGCGCTACTGCGTCAACGCTCTCGCCCCTATCTCTTTTCCAATACCGTGGCACCGCCAGTCGTCGCAGGCGCTATCGCCGCCATAGCTTTACTGCAGCAAAGCGATGAGCTACACCGCACCCTGCGCGAAAACACTCAGTACTTTCGCAGCGAAATGGAAAAGCTCGGCTTTGACCTACTGTCAGGAGAACATGCCATCGTCCCAATTATGCTCTATGACGCGCGCCGCGCTGCGCAACTCGCAGAGCGTATGCTAGAGCTCGGGGTCTATGTCACTGCTTTCTCCTTCCCGGTAGTACCTCGTGAGCAGGCGCGTATCCGCACCCAGATTTCCGCTGCGCACTCGCGCGAAGATCTCGCGCACGCTGTCGCCGCATTCGCACAGGCAAAACAGGAACTGGGATTTTAAGAGGCACTCGCGCCTTGATGACACCCGGGTCTTAAGTGACAAACGCCAGCAGGCGCAGCACCTCAAAGTAGTCGCGGCTGGCAAAAGCCACTGTGCGATCTGCGATGTGACTCACTCCCGGATAAAATGCCGCGCGATAAGCACTGACAGGCTCATTATAGCAAATACGTACCTCGAAGTGCTCCGGCATTGCCACTTTGCAGACGGCCAAATCGCCCTGTAGTGCGTGAGTTGCAGCACTCTCTATCTGCTTGCAAGCCAAACTGGGACTGATACTAATCGTAGAGGCACCAACACCCTCACTCACGGACACTGTCTGAATGTGGCTGTTGAATTGGGTGACATCGCGGCAAATGGTGCTGTCACCACTGAGCATCACAGTCGGCACCCCCAACATCAGTGCAGCGTAGTAGTGCACTGTAAACTCCGAGGCTGGTACGCCGTTGATCTCGAGCGTATCGACACGCAGCGCCAGAGAGTGCGCCAGCGGATTACCCTCATCCCCCGCCTTGGCGTGGTAGCCCACCATCATCACAGCGTCGTAGCTGGCATCTAACTCCTGTACCATGCACAGCGGATGACCGCTCCAGCCGCGTACCAACTTAACGCAGTCCGGCAGCTCATTGGCAATCAGGTTGCGCCCGCTACCGTGTGCATCCTTGACGGTAATTTCTATAGCTCCTGCGCGCACAGCTCCCTCGCAGGCGGCCACAACTTCGCGCGTCATCTGCTGGCAGTAAACACTGTGATCGCTGTGGTTTTTACGCGCTTCGTCCCAGTGGGTAATGCCCGCGACACCTTCAATATCGGCACTGATATAGACTTTCACACACGCTCTCCTTTTTTGCCGATCATAGCGCAAGTGAAAGAGCCTGCCTACGGTGCAACCTCGTTGCTGGAATGCGGATACTGTTGTCGAAGAAAGGAGAAGAGGCGTGAGCGCAGTGCGACACACTGCGCGTAATCTAAAGGAACTAAGCGCTAGGCAAGATACGCGTGGTAATAGATTTGAGGTATTCAGTCTCGGGAATGGCCGGATGGATAGGGTGATCTGGCCCCTGGTGCCCCTGCTCGATAATCTGCGCGTTGCGATCAAGTTCACGCGCATTACTGCGAATAATATCGACCAAGCGACTGCGCTCTAGATGCATTGAGCACGAGGCACTGACCAAAATGCCGTTGCGGCTGAGTAGGCGCATCGCCAAGTTGTTGATCCGCGAGTAAGCCTGCTCACCGTTGCGAATATCTTTGCGACGGGCGATGAATGCCGGCGGATCTACGATGATGACATCGAACTTCTCCTGCTCTTGAATCAGCCCCTTACAGGTATCAAATGCGTCACCCTGATAGGCGATGAAGCGGTCTGCGGCGCCGTTGAGCTTAGCATTTTCCAAGGCCACGTCCAGCGCAACCTCAGAGGCATCGACACAACTGACTTCAGCTGCACCGGCAGCGAGTGCTTGCACACCCCAGCCTCCAACATAGCTAAACAAATCGAGCACACGTTTGCCTTTAACATGTTGCTGCATAGTCGCGCGCGCCAATCGGTGATCGTAAAACCACCCTGTTTTCTGCCCGCTCAGCACAGGAGCCAACAGCGGCACACCGTTTTCCTCTAGTGGGCACAGTTCTGGCACTTCGCCTTGCACGACTTCAATATAACTCTCTAGCCCTTCTGTAGCGCGCATTTTACCATCGCAGCGCAGTACGATCGCAGAGGGGGTAAACACTTTGTTGAGAGCATCGATGATATCCTCAACGACGGTTTCCATACCCGCTGTGGATATCTGCACGACAAACACGTCGTAAAAGCGATCGATAACCAGACCGGAGAGACCATCGCTATCGCCGTACACCAAGCGGTAACAGGGAGAATCAAAGCAGGCTTCACGCAGCGACAACGCGATATTGATACGGTGAACTAAGAGCGAACGATCCAGGCGATACTTAGTCTCACGCCCTATCATACGCCCACAAATCAAGGTCTGAGGGTTAACGTAAGCGACCCCTAGCGTCTTGCCATTTGCCGCAGCCACTAAAACTTGCTCACCTGGCTCAAAAGTCTTGAGCGGTGTTTTTTTGTTATCTACTTCGTTGCTGTAGATCCATAGATGACCGCCGCGCAGGCGTCGATCTGCACCGTTGTTCAAGGTCAGTGTTCTAAGTGACATGGCTATTCCAGTGTTATGTTTTTGCGGGCCGCACATTTTACCTGTTACGCCGCAAAATTGTTAGGGTTTATCCACAACGGGCGCCACCGCCCGACGACGTATCGGCTGCGACAACACAATCGAGGTGCGTGTTTCTCCAAAGTGATTGATTTCCCCGACAAAGGCTTCTAAGTGTTGTAGATCCCTAGCGACTACGCGCAGCAAGTAGGAATCATTACCAGTGACATGCAGGCACTCTAAGACCTCTGGCATCTTATCGAGGGTGGCAAGAAACGCCTCTTTAAGCGGTTGTGGTGCGGTAATACCTATTTGCGCTGTGACCGCATAGCCGACTGATTCTGGATACACCTCAGCACGATAGCCGCAAATCACTCCTGCTTCCTCGAGCTTTTTAACCCGCTCGGAAGCGGCGGGTAAAGAGAGTCCTATTTTCTGGCCCAGCTGCTTGAGACTGCTACGCCCTTCTCGCTGCAAGTACTGCAAAATTTTCCAGTTAAGCCGATCCAAATTCATAGTAAAGCCCCGATTAAAAACCACCTTATTTTATTAGGCAAATACGGCAAAAACCACATCTAAAGTATGCAACCAATCGTGAATTAGCAAGATACTGTAAATGCGCCAGATGCATTTTTAACTCACTGCGCGCGAGGGAACATACACCCTGACCTATCCTCTTTTCACCCAGTAATACGGAGCTTACTGCATGCTACTTTTTACTAAATCAGTCTTAATCGGCCTAGCGATTGCAGCCCCCGTTGGCCCTATTGGGCTGCTGTGTATTCAGCGCACTTTGCAACAGGGCCTGCGCACAGGGCTTGCCTCGGGATTAGGTGCGGCAACGGCAGACGCACTCTACGCTATATTAGGGGTTAGCGGATTGAGCGCACTCATCGTATTGCTCGTTGATTATCGCGAAGTGCTTAACTATGCCGGGCTTATTTTTCTGCTCTACCTAGGGGGGAACTGCATCCGCAGTGCTCGCTCCTCGCAAACGCACACTGTATCCTCAGGTGGCGTTGGCGCATTCAAAGCTTTCTCCAGCTGCGCCGTGCTAACACTGGCCAACCCCATGACAGTGCTTGCATTCAGCGCAGTCTTCGCCAGTTTAGGTCAACTCACTGCCGACACCGACTGGCCAGAAGTTACAGTTGTTAGTGGAGTATTTATTGGCTCCTGCCTGTGGTGGTTAGTGCTGTGTATAAGCTGTCATCTGTTCAAACACAAAATCCAACAGGCGCAACTTGAGGTAGTCAATATTATCGCAGGCGCCGTGCTCCTAGGCTTCGCCTTTTTTCAACTGCTGAATTTACTACGCTGAAGCACGCATAGGGTGTCCTAGCCATCTAGGTCAAAATAGTATTTAATCCCGAGCGCGTACAACATTCAGTTTCGACTAACCTGATGCATATGAAAATACGCTCAGATTATTTCGATAACACTCGTCACTAAGAGACATCAGCAAGAGGGGGCGTACCTTGTTTGGACAAGAACGCTATCACGCATTTTTTACCCGGCGCATAACCCGTTCGCTTCGCGTGCTCGCTGCCGCTAGCATCCTACAAGCCAGTTACAGCGTGGGGAGCACGGACATTCACATTGTCAGTGAAGAGTTCCCTCCCCTGCAATCGCAAGGTGCGCAAGGCAAGACAGGCTATGTCCACCAACTGCTGCAAGAAGCATTGCGCCGAGCGTCCAAAACCTATCCTATACGCATTGCCAGCTACGAATTTCTCCCCTGGAAGCGCGCGCTGCTAAAAGCGGAAATGAGCCCCAATACTCTGCTCTACTCACTCTCTCGCACTGTTGAGCGTGAACCTAAGTACCAATGGCTCGCCGAAGTTTCTGTGTACCGCCAGTCCCTGTTCAAGTTGGAGTCGAACCGAGCACTGAACATAGACAGCCTGAGCCAGCTCAAGCACAGCGGCGCCGCTCTCTCGGTGCAAAATGGCAGCGCCACCCAGCAGTACTTGGAATCTTTAGGCTATAGCAAAGATAGTGATTTTCGCACATTTATCCATTATCAGCAGGGTATTAAGCAACTCTACAAAGGGCGCATCGACCTCATTCCGCTCAACCAACTTACTGCGCGTATAGCAGCTTGTAAGCTTGGTTTGGACGGTAACTTACTGACCCCTGCAATCCCTGTGGAATCACTGTCTAAACCGCTGTGGGCCGTCTTTAGCAAACAGACCCCACCTGCGCTTGTAGCCGCTGTGCGCCAAGCGATTTCGGACATTAAACACGAAGGGCTATTCGATCAATATTACGCTCAGGCCATGCTCTCATGGGAAAATACCCCCTGCCAGCTAGCGGCTAAGTAAAACTGTAATTACTCTTGTTGGGCGTGCCACATATGATGGTAGCGCCCCTTTAAAGCCAGCAGTTGTTGATGCGTTCCTCGCTCCAATACTTCGCCGCTATCAAGTACCACAATCAGGTCGGCATCGACCACGGTGGATAGCCGGTGGGCGATAATCAGTACCGTTTTATTGCGCCCCATCTTCGCCAAACTCTGCTGAATATCACGCTCAGTTTTAGTATCCAGTGCCGAGGTTGCCTCATCAAGTAGCAAAATAGGCGCATCTTTGAGCATCGTCCGTGCGATACCTACACGCTGCTTTTCGCCCCCAGATAATTTAAGGCCGCGCTCACCGACTACCGTGTCGTATCCCTCGGGGAGCTGCATAATAAAGTCGTGGACACTAGCCGCCTTGGCAGCGGCCTCAACCTGCGCTGCGCTGGCCTGCGGGTTGCCGTAGTGGATGTTGTAGAAGATAGTGTCATTAAACAGCACGGTATCTTGTGGGACGACACCAATCATGCGGTGCAAACTATCCTGTGTGACATCCTTGAGGTCTTGATTGTCAATGCATACGCTCCCGGCTGTGGCATCGTAAAAACGAAACAGCAGCCGCCCTATGGTCGACTTGCCTGAGCCTGAGGCACCGACAATCGCCACGCTCTGACCACCTTCGAGCGATAAATTCAAACCTTTTAAAATCGGACGCCGCGCGTCGTAGCTAAAATAGACATCTTTAAACTCAAGCCTCGCTTCACTCACCTCTAGATTGCCGGCCCCTGCGCGATCACTCACTTCAGGCTGCTGCACCAATAGACCAAACATTTCTGCCATATCGATCAGCGACTGCCGGATTTCACGGTACACAAATCCCAGCAACCCCAGCGGTTGCATAACCTGCATCATATACGCGTTGACCATCACAAAGCCGCCGACAGTGAGCGCCCCACTGCTGACATCTCTAGAGGCCAGCACTAGTGCCGCGACCAAGCCTGCGTTGATGATAAGGGCCTGTCCTACATTGAGCCAGGCGAGGGAGCGAACTGTTCTGATCGACGCTTTTTCATAGCCACGCATCGATTCGTCATAGCGGCGGACTTCCAACTGTTGCGCATTAAAGTATTTAACAGTTTCAAAGTTTAGCAAGCCGTCGATCGCTTTTTGATTGGCGTCGCGATCCCTGTCATTCATTTCTTTGCGTATTTTTAACCGCCACTGCGTAACCACTGTTGTAAACCAAACATAACTGAACACAGTCACCCCAATGACCAACAAATACCACGCATCGAAGACTGTAACCAACACCAGTGAAATCATGACCAGCTCGAGAATTAGCGGCCCTATATTAAACAGCATGAAGCGCAGTAAAAATTCAACGCCTTTGATTCCGCGCTCTATCGTGCGGCTCAAACCGCCGGTTTTTCGGCTGATGTGATAGCGCATAGACAAGGTGTGAATATGCGCCATGGTCTGCAGAGACAACGAGCGCAGCGCACCTTGTGCCACATTGACAAAGACGACATCGCGCAGCTGCTGAAACACCACATTCAACAAGCGTGAGCCGCCGTAGGCAACCGTTAGACCTATCGCCCCAACCGCTAGCAGCCACGCCGGATCAGCGCCAGTCCCGGTGAGCTTGTCCACTACTGACTTATAGAAAAACGGCGTGGCCACAGCAATCACTTTTGCAGTGATCAACAGCGCCATAGCCGCTAGTACACGGGTTTTGACTTCACGATTGCCCGCTGGCCAAAAGTAGGGGAGCACCCGGCGAATAACACTACTTGCAGAGGCATCTGCAACAGCCCCTTCCTCGCGGTCACGGCTGTGTGTCACGCTTTTTCTCATCGTTGATTAACCTATCGAAGTGGCCCACAGCGAGTGCGAGCATAAAAAAACCGCGACTCAACGCGGTTTCATATCGTTAAAGGATGCTTTTGGCTAGCACTTAGCCAGCGTTGGCAGGTCATCACTGAGCCCCATCGCCTGCTGTACTATATGTTGTTTGAGCGGCGTTGCACGATCGAGCAAATTCATCCCCAAACTGCGCAGTAACGTCACTGGTGCGGGCTGCGGATCAAACAGCCACTTAAACCCTTGCATCATGGCTGACATCTGCAAGTTATCTGCCTGGCGCGCACGCTGGTACTTCTTCAACTCGCTGAGGCTGGCAAAATCAACACCGCGCGCTGCTGCCGCTGCGACTGTGTCAGTCAGCGCTGCAGCATCGAGCAAGCCCAAGTTAACGCCCTGTCCCGCCAGCGGGTGAATAGTGTGTGCCGCATCACCGATCATTGCCACTCCCGGCTGCACGTAATCAATCGCGTGGCGCTGACGCAGCGGGAACAGTGCGCGCGACTCTACTTGCACCACAGCCCCCAGGCAACGCTCAAAGGCCTGCGCTAACTTGCTGGCAAATTCAGTGTCGTCAGTGGCCATTAAATCACGCGCGGCCTGCGGCGATGTCGACCAGACAATGCTCGAGGTGTAAGGCGCATCTAAAGGTAAAAAAGCCAGTGGGCCATCGTCGGTAAAGCGCTGACGCGCGCAGGCATTGTGCGGTTTCTCTGTGACCACAGTGGCAACAATTGCGTGATGCCCATAATCCCATTGCCACATAGGCAGCGCCGCCAGTTTACGCACCTTAGACATCGCACCATCCGCTGCGACGACTAACTGCGCTGAGAGAGTGCGAGCATCAGCGCAGTGCAGCGTTTTGCCTTCTTGTTCGCTCGTCATCCGAATCACTTCGGCGCCCTGCACTAGGGTGATATTACTTTGCAAGACAGCTTCCAACAGCGCTGCTACCACCACGCGATTCTCCACGATGTGCCCCAGACAAGGCTGGTGCAGCTCATCACAGCTAAAATGAATACGCCCACTGGCTGCACCATCCCACACATCCATCTCGCGGTACGGGCTGACTCTTGTCGCAGCCATTTTCTGCCATACCCCTAGGTTTTCGAAGATACGCTGCGAGGCAAAGGTCAACGCACTCACACGATTGTCATAACCTTGCTTACACAGGGAGTTTATGCCCTGCACTAGCGCCTGCGCACTGCCCTCTCGAGCATCAACTAAGGCGACTTTCATTCCCTGCTTGCACAGGGCCAGTGCCGCAGTTAATCCAACCATGCCGGCCCCGACAACGGCGACGTCATAGTGCTGACACTGTTGGTCAGGCATTTTTCTCTCCTACTTTGAAGTTTACAGCGGGGCTGGCAAGCCCCATCGCACTGCGACTGAAGAGTGTTTTGAGCGGTTGGCAGACGTCCATCAATCCCAACCCCAAATCGCGCCCCAAAATGACAGCCCGGTGCTCCATTGCAAACAGCTTCATGCTTTTATCGCTAAAACCTATGGTATTGCGCTGATCACTCAAGCGCGCCTCTTGGTATGCCAACAATCGGCTATAATCTCCCAGGGACTCGCCGTTGTGCGCGCTTTTAAACAGTTCGGCCGCCAGCTCGGCCACCCCGCGCAGTGCTAAATTGAAGCCCTGCCCTGCGATAGGGTGTAGCGCGTGTGCTGCATTGCCGACCACGGCAAGCCCAGGGCGTACTTGCTCACTCGCACGCTGTAGCTTTAAGGGATAACTGAACCGCTCACCCAGCTGAACGAAGCGCCCGGCACGGTAGCCAAACGCCTCTTGTAGCTGTGCCAAAAAGGCTGCCTCATCGAGTGCAAGGCGCGCTTCAATTTCATCTTCAGGGGTTGTCCAAACTAGGGCCATCCTCGCGGTACCCGCTTCATCTGCCAGCGGTAGTAGTGCCATCGGCCCAGCACTGGTGAAGCGCTCATAGGCAATATTACCGTGCGCCCTGTCCACCCCGACATTACAAATCAACGCGTGCTGCTGGTAGCTCTGCTCACTGTAACTGATGCCCAGCTTCTGGCGCAGTGCGGAGCGTCCGCCGTCTGCCATCACCACCAGTTCGGCGCACAACTGATGCTCACTGTCATCACGTGAATAGCGCAGCTGCATCTGCTCATCGACACGAACAACCTCAGACACCACAGCCCCACTCAAATAATCCAAGCAACCGGCAGCGCGATGCGACTGTAAATGCTGCTGCAATACTTGTCCAAGCCACTTGTTCTCAACCACATAACCCAGTGCCGGCACGCGCTCTTCACTGGCGTGTAAGCGCGCGGCCCCAAAGTGGCCGCGATCACTGACGTGTATGTGCTCAATTGGCTGTGCACGCACACTCAATGCCTCCCACACCGCTAATTGCTGATAAATAGAGGCCGAGCCATATGCCAGCGCCGTCGAGCGGCTGTCAAAGCTTGGTTGGTAAGGCGCCTGAACACTGTTTTCCAGCGGTTGCGGCTCGAGCAGCGCGATCCGCCAGCCCAGTTCCTGTGCCTGCTCGAGCAGCGCTGCAGCAAAGCTCGCACCGACCATACCGGCACCTACAATGGCAATGTCGTAGTCTGCTTTCATGCCTGTGCCATCACTCGCTCAATCTCTTCTATCGTTTTGGGAACCCCAGCTGTCAGTATTTCACAGCCTTTATCAGTTACCAGCACATCGTCTTCGATACGAATGCCAATACCGCGCCATTTTGGATCAACACTCTGGTTGTCTGCGGCAACATAAATACCAGGTTCGACAGTCATCACCATTCCCGCAGCCAGCTCTCGCCACTGCCCATCAACTTTGTAGTCACCGACATCGTGAACATCCATCCCCAGCCAGTGGCCGAGCTTGTGCATAAAGAACGCGCGGTAGGTGCCGCTCTTTATTGCCTCATCGACACTGCCTTCCAGCAGCCCCAGGCCAACTAACCCCTCTGTGATCATGCGTACCGCATTATCGTGAATAGCTTCCCAGGGGGTTCCCGGTGTGACCATCTCAATACAGCTCAACTGGGTCTGCAACACGATCTGATACAGTGCGCGCTGCTCTTCGCTAAAAACACCGTTGACCGGGAAGGTACGCGTGATATCACCGGCGTAGTAATGGTGTTCGCAACCTGCATCAATCAGTACAAGATCTCCGTCTTGCAAGGTGCATTTGTTTTCGATGTAGTGCAGCACGCAGGCATTTTTACCCCCGCCGACAATACTGGGATAGGCCGCTTGCTGACAGCCATTCATACTGAAGCAGTGCTGGATATGCGACTCTAGTTGATACTCTGTGACACCGGGTTTGCAAACTTGCATGGCCAGCAAGTGAGCCTGGGCGGAGATTTCACCAGCACGGCGCATCAACTGCTGCTCTGCAGCAGATTTGAACAGACGCATCTCGTGCAGCATATCGTCGAGCTGACGCAGCACGGGCGGTGCAATCACCCCTTGACGACGGCGGCTGCGCATCGATTTGAGCCAACCTTGAACATCGCCGCTCAAGTCCTCGCGAGCGAAGCTGTAGTAAACCAGGTTGACCCCATCGAGTAACTGCGGCATTTTTTCATCGCGCAGTTCGCTACTGTAGGCAACATCTGCTGCATAGTGCTCAAGAACACCGGACTCGCCATTGCGATAGCCAAACCAGATTTCCATATCGGGGTCACGCGGCTGGCAGAACAGATGGTAGCTAACCTCTTGCTCACCTTTAATAATAAGTGCTGTGGCATCAGGTTCATCGAAACCTGTGAGGTAGAAAAAGTCACTGTTTTGGCGAAACAGATAGTCGACATCGCTGTTGCGATTAACCATACCCGCCGAGGCGATGATCGCCACGCTATTGGGCGCTAGTTGCGCAGCCAATGTCTCACGGCGTCTGCCAAATTCCCTCTGATCGAGCGCTTCCATCTGTGTCATAACGTGCCGCCTTATTTAATGCAGTGTTTTAGGCTCGCTCGCCGGAGCGGCGGCTTGCTGTGCAGTATTGAACTCCGTGAAGATAAAAAGTGCCCCCATGCGTACATACTCTACAAGTTGTGCAAAGTCATTTTCACTTTCATCACTCTCTTCAAGGTCTTGGCTTTCGACTTGCGAAATCTGCGCAAAGTCGCTGAGCATCTCTTTAGCATCGCGCGAGATTGTCTTATCCGTTTGCTTGCCCTGAATACCAAAGCCCGATAAAAAGCCCTCTACCCACACGCCCAGTGACTCAACGCGCTGTGTAATCTGGTGATCATCGTCCGGCAGTAAAATATCCAGTGCCATATCTACATCTTCGAATTGTCCTAGGCACTGTTGGTAGAGCGCGCACAACCCTACTTTACTGGTCTCGTGTGAGAACTTATCTAAATCGAGAAAATCCTGCAGACTCTTGAGTAGTAAATCCTCAGAGAGCCGCGCGCCACTGGCAAGTTGGCCGCAGATAATGCCTTGCAACTGCGAGGGGGTAATCATATTGACACTCTCGGAGACCAAGAGGTTGGCTATATCGTCAAAACACAAAAGCGCTGCCGTGTCGTCGAACTCGATACTCATAGTTTTCGTTAAACTCTCTAGCTGAAAAAGTAAACCGCAAGCGCTTGAAGTAACACATTGTCATCGCACGCGCTTGCGCTGCTCAATACTATCACGCTCGCCCTATCGCATACATACGCGCGCATGAGCATACGCCGATACGGCGGCAATGAAACACGGGATCACCCTCTTTTTGACCTAAATCACTTTGCAATTAGCACGCCTTGTAAGCCGCCCAATTACTTAACTTAGATCAAAAAAAATTGCGCTATGAGGTGCTCTAATTCACCCGCATTTTCGCAACGCAACTTTTGGAACATACTATGAAAAACGCACTTCTGTGCGCCGCTATCAGCGCAGCTATTCTCAATGCCCCCCAGCTCAGAGCCCACCAAAGTGGTGACCTTATTGTTCGTGCAGGCCTGGCTTCCGTGCAGCCTAACGACAGCGCCTCAGGCACTTTGGGTTCACTCAACGCCGGGGTGAAAAGCAACAGTCAGCTAGGGCTTACAGCTACCTATATGCTGAGCGACCACTTGGGGCTAGAACTGTTAGCTGCAACACCTTTTACCCACGATATCACGTCTAATGGCAGCGTCATTGGTGAAACAAAACAGCTGCCGCCGACGCTCTCTGTTCAGTATTACCCTATGCAGGCAAGTTCAGCTTATCAGCCTTATGTCGGTGTCGGGGTCAACTACACCGCCTTTTTTGAAGAGCAGAGCAGTTTGGGAAACTTGGAGTTAGACGACTCTTGGGGCGCGAGCGTGCAGGCCGGTATCGATTACCACATCAGTGACAACGTTTTACTCAACGCCGCTGTCTGGTACATCGATATAGACACTGATGCGAAACTTAACGGCAACTCTGTCGGCACGGTATCTGTCGACCCTTGGGTTTACATGATAGGTGTTGGCTACAAGTTCTAACGCCTGGGGTGGGAGGCGCGCTAGCGCTCGTGCCTCTCACCCACAGTGCGCGGATTGTACTGACACGCAAAGGCCGTAAACTCCGCTAGCGGCATGGGCTTGGCATAGTAAAAGCCTTGAACTTCTTCACAGCCCGCCGCCTGCAGCAGTTCAAGCTGTTCGGCAACTTCGACCCCTTCAGCGAGCACCTTGAGCGAAAGCGTCTGTCCCAACTGACAAATCATCGTCAGAATCGCTCTGTCATCCCCTTGGCAGAGCAGATCTTTGACGAAGGCGCGGTCGATTTTCAATCGATCAATCGGCAGTGACTTTAAATAACTCAGTGAAGAGTAACCGGTGCCGAAATCATCCAGCGCCAACTCCACGCCCAGTTCAGACAGCGCATTCAAGATAGACACAACTTGCTGCAAGTCATCGAGCATCGCACTTTCTGTCACCTCTAGCTCCAACAGCTTAGCTGCCAGTGCACTCTCACGCAGTGCATCCCTGACTTGAGCGGTGAAGTCGCGATCAATAAACTGTACACCAGACACATTAACAGCCACCCGCACGCCACACAGCGCCGGCTCATTCTGCCAATGGGCACAATCTAGTGCCGCTGTGCGCAAGATATTAGCCCCCATGGGCACAATGAGGTGCGCCTGCTCAGCGGGGGTAATAAAGACACCCGGCGGCGTTATACTGCCGTCACTGCGACGCCAGCGCATCAATGCCTCAGCACCGATAATCGCCCCTGTACGCAGACAAAACTGAGGTTGGTAAAAGGGCACAAATTCATTGTTCTCAATCCCGTTGGCAATTTCACGTACCAACTCAACCCTAGCCAGCGCAGCATTGGAAAGTTCCGGCAAGTGCTGTACCGCTCGCTTATACCCCTGCTCTTTGGCGACGTGTAGCGCAATATTCGCTTGTATTAACATCTGCGCACTGTCACTGGCTTGGTGTGAGCTACAGCTCGTTCCGACGCTGGCCGCCAACAGCACCTGGTTGTTATCGCAGCACATAGGTTCAGCCAGGGTTTGAATGACCTGTTCAAAGAAATTCGCAGCACCGTCGTCCTCGCTGTGCTGCTGTGCTTTTACGGCTAGAGCAAAGTTATCTTCAGATAATCGCGCTAACAGCCCATCACCTCGCAGCGGCTGCAATCGCTGTGCAATAGTGCACAGAACTTTATCACCCGTGCTGTAGCCTAGCGTATCGTTGATATCACGAAACCTGTCGATGTCGACCACCACCACGGTCACCTTCTGCCCCAGTGCGTTCTGAGTTAGCATCAAGTCATCCAGAGAGCGTAAAAAGCCAGTGCGATTTTGCAGCCCAGTCAAACTGTCAAAGTAAGCGAGCTGTTCCACTTCTTGCAGTAGTTCACGGCGCTGCTTTTCCTTTACGGTGAATCCTGCAAAAGCGTCGTTTAACTCAGCCAGCTCTCTGTAGGCCGGTCTCCCCTGCGAGAGCTCAACATCGCGCCCTTGTGCCAATTGATTTAGCGCTCCGGTCATCGCGGCCAGCGGCGTTGCAACGCGTCGTGCCGCGCGCACATTTGCCATAATAATGACAACAAAACAAAGCAGGCTGACGATTGTGAGGAAGCGGCTGATTTCGATCCCGCGCTCTAGCCATCCGTCGACAGCTGTATTTACTTCCAATAATCCGCGAATATCATTGAGTTTCCAGTCGCGGCGCAGCGAATCTGGATGGTTGTTATGGCAGCTCACACAGGCCTGTTCACTGAGGCGATCCGCTTGGGCCACTCGCACGTGCCGCCCTTCTTCACTGCTTTCAAGTTCTACATAAAAAGCTTGTGACGTCTCGTTGAGTGCGCGCCAAGCGCGCTGCTGAAAGCCATCTTGCACCCGGTTTTCACGGTTGCGAAAGGGGTAAGGGCTGGTAAAACTGGTGGTGATATTATCGCTGCTCATGTCGTAGTCGACCATTTCAATCAGAAAGGTCGCCGGCACGGGAATACCAAACTCATCGCTGCGGTGCATCGCGGTAACGTGAAAGTTGCCGTTTTCGCTGACCTTGCGCACTACATTCTCTGAAAAGTAGTTGCGCACACTGCGAAAAGTCTTCACTAATTCCTTGGCATTATCGACTGCTGTATCTTGTACAAAACGTTCGATTAGATATGGTGATACGAGTGAAAAAACCAACGTACAAAAAAGCGCAACCACAACTACAGGAGAGGTAATTGTCCACTTTAAAGAAGGCAGCATATCATTTAGCCCTTACTATTAGATGAGAAAATTAATCAGCGTGTAATCACTTTTTGTTTTAGTTTAGCGACATCATAGGGCATAGCATTACCTTTGAATAGAGCTAGCTTCTAGCTGCAGATCACCGCAAAAGCGTACGTTCACCTATATCGGACGACAGCGTCGTTCTATCAGGGCAACGACGCGGCGGCCACACCTTTAATTTCTGCGCATAGCTAACTGATTTGAGGCGCTTTTCTCTCCTTCCTCTTGCGATCAAACCAATTGCTAGCTAATCTTAGCGTTCATCCCTCTAAAAATGAGAAGCCACGCGCTTTTAACACACAATGACCGACAGCACTCTCGATCAACTTGAATTACACATCGATGCCCTACTCGCGCACTGTGAGAAGTTGGAGCGAGAAAACGCAGATTTACGCAACCGGCTCGATCAGTCACAACGCGTAGGTAGTGAGCGCTATAACGAACTCATTCAGCGCTGCGCTTCTATGGAGATCCAACACCAGGAAATGAGCGAGACTGTCGAGCGATTAAGCAGCCGTGAGCAGCAAGCGCAGGCGGAGAAGCAGCGTATCGCCAACCTCAATTTACAGACCCGCAACCAAGTGGAAAAAATGATCGCCAGGCTTAAGACACTGGAGCAAAACGCATGAACAAAAATGTGGCCATTAAAATCCTGGGCAAGGAGTTTATCGTTGGCTGTCCCGCGGAAAACGAAGCGGATTTACTGGCCTCTGCCCGCCACTTAAATGCCAAAATGGAAGAGATCCAGAGCAGCGGTAAAATCCTTGGCATTGAAAAAATCGCCGTCATGGCAGCGCTCAACATCAGCAATGAACTGCTCTCTTTCAAGGGTGAGCAACGCGATAAGATGGAAAGCACTATGCTTCGCCTGTCAGAGAAAATTGATCGCTCACTGCGCGACTAAGGCTGCGGCATCTGCGCGACAAAATCCGCGTATTTACGTCTAAAATCCTGCCGCGCGCTGTTCGGCAACCAGCGCTCTACCAGCGCGCGATGACGCTCGCTAGCGCGACTGCTGCGCAAGAGTGTATTGACCTGTGATATCAGCGCCCTCCCCGTCGGCGTATCGCTACACGCTAAGTGCGCGTGCAGGCTGGCCCCCGCATTATCGATCGCGACCGAATAAATCTCACTTTCACGTCCTTGCTTACTCAACTCGTAATAGCTGACGTAGGGATACTCCACTGTAAAATCAAAGCGTCGCTTCTTCATCATTTCAACAAGCCCTAGCAAGTCAAAACTCCCGCTGCGAAAGATGACTTTATCCTCGCGCGCGCTCAACAGCTTATCAGCCACCGGGCCGTGTGAGCGGTTACGTATCAGCCCGAAAAGCGCCTGCGGATGGGCAACCAATTGCGCCAGTGATATTTGCCCCTCTAGCATGAGGCCGTATTTCTTTTCTAGCTCGGATTTACGAGTGGCCAAAAACTGCACACTGTGATTTGGAATCAGCAAGGTCGCATCACTGAAGAGAAACATCCCCTCGCGCTCAGGTGTTTTCAGCAAACTGCTGCAAATTGTGCGCGGGCCCTTTAAGTCTTTTAAGATCCTGGGAATATTAGAGTACTCTTCGACATGCACGTAATTGGGCAAGCCCTGCTGTAAATAGTCAAACAGCAAATCACTCATCCCAAGGCCCGCATTCTCCCCGCGCGCAATATGCACAGGCTCAAAATCATACTTTGTCCAGATAACTGTTTTTTGTTCTGCCAGCACACTGCAGCTCAAACTGAGTAGCAGCGCAGCGAGTGCCCCTCCAACCCCTTTCATGACTGATCTCCACTCTTTATATTAACTTAAGCTTAGCCGAGTTCTACAGCACTGCCAGTTCAGTTGGAGAACTTCTGATCACAAGATATTCAGTGCTGTTGGATCTGTGATCAATGCGGATAATTTCGTACAAAAAAGGGGAACAAAGAGAGTGTTCAGAGCTGACTTCACTTTGATTAGGAGTATAATACGAGCATTCCCTGGGGTGTTCGACAGTTGGTGTAGTCCCTCGAGCCGATAATCACCAGTATGGGTGCTGTCTGTGGTCATTGTGTGCACGTCCGCTTGCGGAAAGCCTAATGTGACTCAATGGCACCCTCCTTGAACCCTCGGGTTCAGGGCCAAAGCCAACACCGGCATCTTGGGGAACTTCAACTCTTCTAGCCGTTTTAGAGACTCGCCATGGATGCTCGCCAAGCACTGAGAAAACAGATGCGTACTGCCCGTCGCCAACTGAGCGATATCCAGCAACACACGGCGGCACAAGCTCTGGCGGCGAACATCATCGAGCTTAGCGCGTTTAACGCCTCTCACAGTGTTGCGATCTATTTGAGCAGTGATGGCGAAATTGATACCCAAGCTGTAATAGAGCACTGCTGGGCACAGGGCAAAGACGTCTACCTCCCCGTGCTCGACCCAGACAGAGTCAATGCGCTACTCTTTGTGCACTACGATCGACAGACCCCGATGTGCCATAACAAATATCAAATCTTAGAACCTGCCACTCCCTATCAAAAGACACTGCCAGCACAGGCGCTCGACCTTGTACTGCTTCCTTTAGTCTCTTTCGATAGTTCGGGTAACCGCATGGGCATGGGAGGCGGCTACTACGATCGCACCTTTGCCTTCAAAGCCGAGCAGCCCACAGCTCAGCCCACCCTCATTGGCATGGCCCACGAACTACAGCGGGTAGCCTCGCTGCCGGTTGCCAGCTGGGATATACCTCTAGCGGGCATTGCCAGCGATAAGCAATTTTACCCCGCCGCATAACAGCTCTCTCAGATCGAGATTTTCTTGCGATCGCACCTCATTGCGACACGCAGGCGATGAGAAATCGACAAACTTCTCTCACGGGGCTGGCAATCAACCGCTTTAAATGCAATATTAACCTTAAATGTACAGCCGTTGTCCGACGCTAATACGCGACAACACTTTAGGGTTTTATTGTAAGGCTGCACCTAGCTGCCAGCAGTATGGACACCGTCCATGGCCAGATCGCGGCCCATACTCATGGTAGAAGGTATGTGGAGTCTTAACCGTTTTCAGACTTAATCCGCGAGGTATCCTATGAGCACAACCTACGTCTTATCTTTTAGCGCCCAAGACAAACCCGGCTTGGTCGAGCTACTCTCAAACACGATAGATCAACACGGTGGCAACTGGTTAGAGTCGGCGATGTCGCATTTGGCAGAGCGCTTTGTCGGTATCATAGTTGTCGATGTGGCCGGTGACAGTGTCGATGCACTGCGCCAGGGGTTGACAGCATTGAGCAGCGAAGGACTAGAAGTGACCTTCACCAAGCGCGAGAGCACTGATGATGCGGAGTATCAAACCATGGATATCGAGCTTGTCGGGCACGATCGTCCAGGTATTATTCGCGATATCTCCAAAGTGCTGGCCAACTTCAAAGTGAACGTCGAAGATATGACCACTGAGCTGATGTCCGGGTCGATGTCTGCAGAACCTATGTTTAAAGCAGACCTTCATCTACATGTAAAAGCCTCTACCGATGTCGATGAGCTGCAAGATGCAATCGAGCAGATCTCCGGTAACTTGATGGTCGACATTCACGTCGACTAGAGGCTGCGCAGTGACCGAGCGCAGTGCTCGGTCTACTTTTTAAACCAGGGGCTCTGTAAGTACTCCAAGTAGAGCGCCTCTACTTTCTCACGTGC
>JBMZCU010000008.1:0-29285 GCA_049613705.1 Pseudomonadales bacterium
CCTCAGAGCTCGAGTGGGTTCGCCAAGGCCAAAAAGGTCGTCAGGCGAAGTCTAAAGCGCGCTTGAAGCAGTTCGAAGAAATGAACTCACGCGAGTTCCAAAGCCGCAACGAGACACAAGAAATTTACATCCCACCTGGACCGCGCCTAGGTGACCAAGTCATTGAAGTGACCAACGCCAGCAAAGCCTTTGGCGATAAATTATTGTTTGAAGACTTGAATTTCACTATCCCACCGGGAGCCATTGTGGGCATCATCGGCGGTAACGGCGCCGGTAAATCGACTCTGTTTAAGATGCTAAACGGCGAAGAGCAGCTCGACAGCGGTGAAATTAACGTCGGTAGCACCGTCAAGCTGGCTTATGTCGACCAAAGCCGTGAGCTAAACGATGACAACACCGTGTGGGAAGAGTTGTCCGACGGACAAGACATCCTCACTATCGGCAACTACCAGACACCGTCTCGCGCATACTGCGGGCGTTTCAACTTCAAAGGTGGCGATCAACAAAAACGCGTCGGCGACCTCTCTGGTGGCGAGCGCAACCGTCTACACTTAGCCAAGCTACTTAAGAGTGGCGGCAACGTGCTACTGCTCGATGAGCCGACCAACGATTTGGATGTTGAAACACTGCGTGCACTTGAAGAGGCACTACTGGCCTTCCCCGGCTGCGCTGTGGTTATCTCGCACGACCGCTGGTTCCTAGATCGCATCTGTACACACATGCTCGCCTACGAGGGTGACTCTAAGGTCAACTTCTTCGAGGGCAACTACAGTGAATACGCTGAAGACTACAAAAAGCGTCACGGTAAAGATCACCAGCCTGAGCGCATCAAGTACAAGCGCATCGGCTAAGCGGCCTTACAGGAGCGGGCTCAGCTCCGCTCCATTCCTCTATCTTCCCTCTTAGCAGATCTCGCGAAATCCGTTTTTAGTGTTATAGTTAGCCTATTAAATTGGTTGAGGGATTTACTGTGAGCAATAACACCTCTGAGCGACGCCATTTTTCGCGCATTGAGTTTGACGGTCACTGCACGATCAGCTTTAACGGCGAGAAGTACTCGGCGGACCTCGTCGACATCTGTCTTACCGGCGCGCTGATTCACAGCGATCAAGATATCGACATCACACCTGGCCACGATGCAGGTATCAGTATTGAGCTACTCGGTGTACAAGTACGCATTGAGCTACTCGCAATGCTCAAATCACGCGAGCAGCGCATGTTGCACTTTCAATTGGAAAATATCGACATCGACAGTATCGGCCACTTAAGGCGCCTGCTGGAACTTAACCTAGGTGATGCCAACTTAATTGAGCGCGAGCTTCACCATCTCGGCGAGGGCATCGCACACCCTAAGCTCTGAAGACGCTCGCCATACTAGATGGCGTCTAAGGCATCTTCTAATTTGCTTGCGCCGATAATTGTCATCCCGGGCACAGGCTCTTTAGGCACATTCCCTTTGGGCACGATCGCACGCTTAAAACCGTGCTTTGCCGCTTCGCGAATACGCTCCTGACCATTGGGCACAGGGCGTATTTCACCGGAGAGACCGACCTCACCTATCACCATTAAGTCCTGCTCAAGGGCACGGTTTTTAAAGCTTGAAACCACGGCCAAAAGCAGCGCGAGATCCGCACTGGTTTCAAGCACTTTTACCCCGCCAACAACGTTGACGAAGACATCTTGATCACCGGTGTGCAAACCGCCATGACGGTGCAGTACCGCCAGCAACATCGCAAGGCGATTGCTGTCCAAGCCCACAGTGACGCGGCGCGGGTTACTCATATGTGATTCATCGACCAGCGCTTGAATTTCCACCAGCAGTGGACGCGTACCTTCCCAGACCACCATGACTACACTGCCAGGACTGGGTTGCTCGCCGCGACTCAAGAAAATTGAACTGGGGTTTTTAACTTCTTTGAGCCCAGTTTCAACCATCGCAAAGACACCTAGTTCGTTGACAGCACCAAAGCGATTCTTGTGACTGCGCAACGTTCTGAAACGGCTATCCGCCGAGCCCTCTAACTGCAGCGAGCAATCTATCATATGCTCTAACACTTTGGGCCCAGCCAGCGAGCCATCTTTAGTCACGTGACCGACAAGAAAGAGGATAGTACCCGTCTGTTTGGCAAAGCGCGTCAACTCCGCTGCAGACTCACGCACCTGAGAAACAGAGCCTGGCGCGGACTGCACCTCGCTCATGTGCATCACCTGAATTGAGTCGATAACGATCACTTTAGGAGACAACTGTGTCGCCGTGTGGCAGATCGCCTCTACACTGGTTTCCGAGAGCATTTTTAGCTCTTTTGGCGAAAGCCCTAGCCTGTTAGCACGCATCGCCACTTGCTGCAGCGATTCCTCGCCAGTGACATAGAGTGTCGGCATGTTCTTAGCCAGTGCGCACATCACCTGTAGCAGCAGGGTACTTTTACCGGCGCCGGGATGCCCGCCAATTAAAATCGCAGAACCGGGCACTAAGCCGCCGCCTAATACACGGTCAAGCTCCTGGCTTCCAGTGGCAATGCGTGGCATTTCGGAGAGATCCACTTCAGATAGTTGCACTACCCGATCTGAGGTCTTCCCCGCATAACCATCAAAGCGTGGTTTGCTTTGGGCGGTCACTGCGCCTAGGCGCACTTCGCTGATGGTATTCCACTCTTTACAGGCAGAGCACTGCCCCTGCCACTTGGTATAGTCAGCGCCACAATCGCTGCAGACGTAAGCCGTCTTTGCCTTCGCCATAGTTAGTCGTGATTACAGCTGTCAGTGTGAACGTGAGCCGGGCCTTCGTAGGCCGCTATTTTCTCGATAGCCTCATCGAAAACAGCTTCAGCATTGTCACTTCCATTCACTGTAAAACACAGATCTTCGATCAAACCGTTATGCAAACCGTAGACCCAACTGTGCACAGTCAAATCTTGGCCGCGCGCCCACGCTTCGCGGACCACTGTGGTGTTGCAGACATTATTGGCCTGCTCTACAACGTTAATTTCGCACAGGCGATCGAGCTGCACATCGTCTTGCCACTTGGAGAGCAGTAATTTGTGCTTGTTGTAAATGTCGCGAATATGGCGCAACCAGTTATCGATCAAGCCGTGTGGTTCATCGGCAATAGAGGCTTTTACACCGCCGCAACCGTAGTGACCAACCACCATAATATGTTTTACCTTGAGCACCTCAACGGCGTACTGCAACACAGAGAGGCAGTTCATGTCGGTGTGAATAACCAGGTTAGAGACATTGCGATGGACAAATACATCACCCGGCAACAGATCGACAATTTCATTTGCAGGTACGCGACTGTCCGCGCACCCGATCCACAAATACTCAGGTGTCTGACGCTCAGCTAAGGTTTCAAAGAACCCTGGGTTATTGCTGGAGACGCGATCAGCCCAGGCGCGGTTGCTGGCAAAAAGGTGAGATAGTTTCTTCATCGTTTCCCCCGTTATCAGTGATACTGTGCGCTGTACTCATGTACCGCATCAACAAACACTTTGGCGTGCTCCGGATCGGCAAACTGGTGAATACCATGGCCTAAATTACACACATGGCCTTCACCTGGGCCAAAGCTCGCTAGAAGCTTTTGCACTTCAGTGCGAATGCGATCGGGGTTCGCGTACAGCACTGAAGGATCCATGTTACCCTGCAGCGCTACTTTATCGCCGACGCGGCCACGCGCATCACCCAACTCTGTCGTCCAGTCTAGGCCCAGTGCATCGGCACCTGTTTGCGCCATTTCCTCAAGCCACTGTCCGCCATTCTTGGTGAACAGAATTACCGGCACTTTACGCCCGTCGGCTTCGCGAATAAGCCCGCTGACAATCTTTTGCATATAAGCGAGCGAGAATTCACGGTACATTTCACCGCTGAGCACACCACCCCAAGTATCAAAGATTTGAACGGCTTGCGCACCACTGAGAATTTGCTGGTTGAGGTAGTCAGTGACCGACTGTGCTAGCTTATCCAATAATTGATGCATCACATCTGGTGTGGCGTACATCATCTTTTTGACGTGGCGGAAATCCTTAGTTGACCCGCCTTCAACCATGTAAGTGGCCAGCGTCCAAGGACTACCTGAGAAGCCAATCAAAGGCACATCGCCACACAGCGCGCGGCGAATTTCCTTGACCGCATTCATCACATAATCCAAGTCAGTCGCCGCATTGGGCACTTTCAACGCATCTACGTCTTCGGCCGTGCGCAGCACTTTGCGAAATTTAGGTCCCTCGCCCTGCTCAAAGTAGAGGCCAAGATCCATCGCATCGGGAATGGTCAGTATATCTGAAAAGAGAATAGCCGCATCGAGATCGAAGCGGCGCAGCGGCTGCAGAGTCACTTCACAGGCCAACTCGCGATTTTTACACAAGCTCAAAAAGTCACCTGCTTCGGCGCGTGTCGCCTTGTACTCTGGTAGATAGCGGCCTGCTTGGCGCATCATCCACACAGGGGTCACATCGACGCTCTCGCGCAACAGGGCGCGTAAAAATCTATCATTCTTCAATACTGGCTTGGCATCAGACATTAGATAACACTCACATAAAAAAATATGGCGGCTATTCTAGCCTTTTTTCCCGCTAATTGCGTCGAAAATCGCGCTTTGGCTCGAATAAATCAATACAACAAAATGCATCACTGATCATCTCCTCCCCCTACACACCACGCATAAAAAAGCCCAGAGTACTAACGTAGTCTGGGCTTTAATCACGCTAAAGTGCTTATACTTCTAAGTAGTCCATCACACCTTCAGCGGCTTTACGCCCTTCGGCAATCGCGGTGACAACCAAGTCTGACCCGCGCACCATGTCTCCTCCGGCGAAGATCTTAGGATTGCTGGTCTGGAAGGCAAATTCACCCTCTTCTTTTGCCACTACACGGCCGTCTTCAGTCAATGCAACCCCCTGCTCGCCCATCCAGGGCGCTGGGCTGGGTCTAAAGCCAAAAGCTACTAGCACGGCATCTGCGGCAATTATCTGCTCAGACCCTTCAACGACCTCCGCGCGACGGCGCCCGTTTTCATCGGGATCACCCATTTTCGTGGTGACCACTTTGATACCAGTGACTTTACCGTTTTCACCAACCACCTCTACTGGCTGACGGTTAAATTTGAAGTGAACACCTTCTTCCTTAGCATTGACCACTTCGCTCTTGGAGCCTGGCATATTGGCTCGGTCGCGACGATAAGCACAGATAACACTCTCAGCGCCTTGGCGGATCGCAGTACGGTTACAGTCCATCGCCGTGTCGCCACCGCCGAGCACAACGACTTTTTTACCCGCTAAATCTATAAACTCAGTAGGGTCTTTTTCATAACCCATGTGATGATTGGCGTTGGAGATCAAATAGGGCAGCGCCTCGTGCACCCCATCTAGCTCTTCACCGGGGAAGCCGCCCTTCATGTAAGTGTATGTACCCATGCCGAGGAAAACCGCATCGTGTTGCGCGACAATCTCTTCGATAGTGATATCCGCACCGACGTTAATATTGAGTTTGAACTCAACCCCCATCTGTTCAAACACTTCGCGACGCTTGCGCATCACGCCCTTCTCGAGTTTGAACTCTGGGATCCCAAAGGTCAGTAGCCCGCCGATTTCAGGGTGTTTGTCGTATACCACAGGTGTCACACCGTTACGCACTAACACATCGGCACAGGCAAGACCTGCAGGCCCCGCCCCTATGATAGCGACCTTTTTATCGACCTTGACCACGTGCGACATATCAGGCTTCCAGCCCATGGCGAAAGCGGTATCAGTGATGTACTTCTCGACCGAACCGATAGTGACAGCACCAAAGCCGTCATTGAGGGTACAAGCGCCCTCACATAGGCGATCCTGCGGACAAACACGGCCACAGACCTCTGGCAGTGAATTGGTCTGATGACTCAATTCGACAGCCTCAATAATATTGCCCTCTGACACTAGTTTGAGCCAGTCGGGAATGTGGTTGTGCACAGGACACTTCCACGAGCAATAAGGGTTGCCACACTCTAGGCAGCGGTGGGCCTGTTTTGCCGCCCGTGCGGGCTTAAAGGGTTCGTAAATCTCAGCAAAGCGCTCTTTGCGCACCTCGGCCTCAACTTTTACCGGCCCTTTGCGCGACAAATCTAAAAACAGAAAATCATTGTGTAATCTAGTCGACATAATTTTACCTCGCTGCGGCCACCGAAGTAGCCGCTTATCATTCACTGGCACCCGAGCTTACTCGGGCTGGGGCTTACTCTGGACGCACGCGAATACTGTGCAGCAACTTGGTCAAACTCGCAGCCTTAGGCTTAACCAGCCAGAACTTGCGCAAGTAATCATCCAGGTTGTCGCAGAGCTCGCGGCCCCACTCACTGCCCGTCTCTTCAGTGAACTCTCTAATCACACTGCGCAGATGGTTCTTGTACTCTTCCATCTCTTCCGTGTGAATACGCTGGATGTCTACCAGCTCGTTGTTGTACTTATCGATAAAGCTCTTATCTTCATCGTAGACATAGGCAAAACCGCCCGTCATACCGGCGCCAAAGTTGTAACCTGTAGGCCCCAAGACAACGACTAGGCCGCCTGTCATATATTCACAGCAATGATCCCCTGCTCCTTCAAGCACCGCGTGAACACCTGAGTTGCGCACGGCAAAGCGCTCTCCGGCACGCCCTGCGGCAAACAACTTACCGCCAGTCGCACCGTACAAGCAGGTATTGCCGATTATGGCCGTAGAGTGCATATCCGCATCGGCAAAGGTTTTGATGACGATCTTACCGCCCGTCATACCTTTACCTACGTAGTCGTTGGCATCACCTTCTAGGGTCAAATTCTGTCCGCCGGCATTCCACACTCCGAAAGACTGCCCTGCGTGACCGGTAAAACTGAAGTTAATCGGCACATCATTCATGCCCCGATCACCGTGGTGCTTGGCAATAACACCCGAGGTACGAGCCCCCACTGAGCGGTCGCAGTTGGTAATTGCAAACTGCCACTGTCCACCACTGCGCTCGGCGATTGCACGCTCTGCCGCCTGATGCATCTTGGCGTTTAGCGCACCGGGATCGTAGGGGTCGTTGCGCTCGACCTGGCAGGTGTGCGCCATGTCTGGTGCAACACCACCATCACTGAGAATCGCAGAGAGATCTAAGTTCTTTTGCCGGTTTGTCTTACCTTCAATCACGTCCAACAAGTCGACACGACCGACCAGATCTTCCAATCGACTGACACCTAACACAGCCATCCACTGACGCGTCTCTTCAGCGACAAACGTGAAGAAGTTCTTCACCATATCGACCGTACCGCGGAAAAATTCTTCGCGCAGCTCGTTGTTTTGCGTCGCAACGCCGGTCGCACAGTTATTGAGGTGACAGATACGCAAGTACTTACACCCAAGCGCCACCATAGGCATAGTGCCAAAGCCAAAGCTCTCAGCCCCGAGAATCGCCGCCTTGATGACATCAAGGCCCGTTTTCAAGCCTCCGTCTGTTTGCAGGCGTACGCGCTGGCGCAACTGGTTACCGCGCAGTGACTGATGCGCATCAGCCAAACCGAGCTCCCAGGGAGAGCCTGCATGGTGAATCGAGGTCAGCGGTGAGGCCGCCGTGCCGCCATCGTAGCCAGAAATAGTAATGAGGTCAGCATAGGCTTTGGCCACGCCGCAGGCGATAGTGCCGACACCTGGGCGCGATACCAGCTTCACCGATACCAAGCCGTCGGGGTTTATCTGTTTGAGGTCAAAAATCAGCTGCGCCAAATCTTCGATCGAATAAATATCGTGGTGCGGTGGCGGTGAAATCAATGTCACCCCCGGCACCGAGAAGCGCAGCCTAGCGATCAATTTGTTGACCTTGGCCCCCGGTAACTGACCGCCCTCTCCAGGCTTAGCTCCCTGAGCCACTTTGATTTGCATGACGTCAGCGTTGATCAAGTACTCAGGTGTCACCCCAAAACGCCCTGAGGCGATCTGCTTGATCTTAGAGCGGCGCACTGTGCCGTGGCGCGCAGGATCCTCACCACCTTCACCTGAGTTGGAGCGACCGCCCAATTCATTCATGGCTGTGGCGAGTGCTTCGTGAGCTTCTGGTGAAAGCGCACCCAGCGACATTGCCGCGGAATCGAAACGCGGGAAAATCATTTCAACGGGTTCGACGTCTTCCAGTGCAATCGGCTGCTGCTTATCTGACAGTTTGAACATGTCACGCAGAGTCGCAATGCCGCGTTTATTAACGAGATCCGCATACTGCTGATAGTACTTGGCATCGCCTGTCTTGACCGCTTGGTGAATGCTCGTCACAACATCCGGATTGTAAGCGTGGTATTCGCCGTCGAACTTGTATTTGAGCAAACCACCTGGGCGAATCGGCTTACGTGCCAGCCAAGCCTCTTTGGCCAGCACTTTTTGATCGCCTGCAAAATCCTCAAAGCCCGCACCCTGAATACGACTGCTAACGCCTTTAAAGCACAATTCGACAATTTCATCGCGCAAACCTACCGCTTCAAAGAGCTGAGCGCCGCGGTAGGAGGCAATTGTGGAGATCCCCATCTTTGAGAGAATCTTCATCAAGCCTTTGTTTATGCCTTTACGGTAGTTTTCATGGCTGTCGAGCGCCTCGAGCTCCATCTCTCCCGTATCGCACAGGTCTCGCAATACACGGTACACCAGATAAGGATAAACAGCCGTGGCACCGAAGCCGAAGAGCACCGCGAACTGGTGAGAATCTCTTACAGCTCCAGTCTCGACAATAATATTGGTATCACAGCGCAGTCCGGTCTCGATCAGGCGGTGGTGAACCCCACCGGTAGCCATAGCCGCCGGAATTGGGATGTAACCCTTGCGAATATTGGCATCGGAAAGAATCAAAATAACTTTACCGTTGCGCGCGTGACTCTCCGCTTTATCCAGCACATCGCGCAGCGCTTGCTCCATGCTCTGCTTGACCGGGTTGTAGTTGAGATCGATTGTCGCAACTGAAAAGTCGGGTTCGCGATTATCGCGCAGGCGGCGGAACTTACTCGCCGATAACACAGGTGTTGTCAAAATAATGCGCCGTGCGTGGCCTGGCGTCTCCTCAAAGAGGTTAAGCTCTGAGCCAAGGCAGGTTTCCAGCGACATCACAATCGCCTCGCGCAGCGGGTCGATCGGCGGATTAGTGACCTGGGCAAACTGCTGACGGAAATAGTCGAATAGGGAGCGCTCCGTGCTGGAGAGAACCGCCATCGGCTTGTCGTCACCCATAGAGCCAACTGCTTCCATCCCCGTTTCACCGAGCGGGCGAATCACTTGGTCGCGCTCTTCAAACGTCACATTGAACATCTTCATGTGCGTTTTCACTTCCTCGGGCGACATATCGCGGAAAGACTGCGACTCCTCGGTGAGATTGAACGTCTGCTCAAAGCGGATCGCGTTATCGCGCAGCCATTTCTTGTACGGCTGCTGCACCTTGAGATGATTTTCCACATCACCGGTGTGAGAAATTTTACCTGTCTTGGTATCTACCGCTAGAATTTGTCCGGGCCCTACGCGTCCCTGGGCGACAATGTCTTCGCTCTTGTAATCAAACACACCAATTTCAGAGGCGACACAGATGTAATCTTCTTTGGTAATAATCCAGCGCGATGGGCGCAGACCGTTTCTGTCGAGCATACACACCGCGTGGCGACCATCTGTCATGACGATTCCTGCAGGGCCATCCCAGGGTTCCATATGCATCGAGTTATACTCGTAGAATGCACGCAGTTCATCATCCATGCTTTTTACATTCTGCCAAGCCGGCGGAATGATAGTGCGCACGGCGCGGTACAAATCCATACCACCGACCAGTAGGAACTCGAGCATATTATCCATTGAGGACGAGTCAGAGCCGCTGGTATTGACGATGGGTTGCAGTGTTTCTAAATCGCCGATGAAAGGCGTTGAGAACTTTTTAGCACGCGCTTTGGCCCAGTTGCGGTTGCCATCGATAGTGTTAATTTCGCCGTTGTGTGCAAGCAGGCGGAAGGGTTGCGCCAGCGGCCAACGCGGTGCCGTATTGGTCGAAAAGCGCTGGTGATAAGTACACACTGCGGTTTCAAGGCGTGGATCTGCGAGATCCTCAAAGTAGACCGGCAAATCTACCGGCATGGTCAGCCCTTTGTAGGAAAGGACTTTTTCAGACAGTGAGCAGATGTAAAACTCACTGTCATCACGCAAGGCGTTCTCTACTTTACGCCTTGCGACAAACAAACTGACAGTGAATTGCTGCGCATTGTGACCCAGCGGCTCGACAATGACCTGCTCAATTTGCGGCTCATGTTCTTTGGCAATAGGGCCGAGACAAGCATCATTTGTCGGTACTTTACGCCAGCCGACAACTTTCAAGTTTTGTGCTTCTAATTCGCGATCCATACAGGCTTTAGCCACTTGCGACTTTATCGGATCTTTAGAGAGGAAAATCATGCCAACGGCGTATTTGGCAGCAAGGGTAACGCCCAGCTCTTCTTTGACGATAGCCCGCAGGAAAGAATCGGGCTTTTGCATTAACAAGCCGCAGCCATCGCCGGTTTTACCGTCTGCTGCGATCCCGCCGCGATGGGTCATGCAGACCAATGCTTCAATTGCTTTTTCTAATATCTGGTGGCTAGCGCGTCCCTCAAGGTGGGCCATCAGCCCAAAGCCACAGTTATCCTTGAACTCACTCGCGCGATAAAGACCTATACTCATAAACGGTTTCACTCAATAAGTTTATTACTATCAACCCCTTATCGCTTCTTAATATTATTATTTTGCAGCCTAAACTGGCAAAAAAGGGGATCGCTAGTGTACACACTCAAGTGCTTTCGAACAATTTACAGGCAAGTTTTTTGCCAATATACGAAAGATTTAACCATAATGAGACTGTTGTTTATAATTTTAAACTATAAAAAGACCAATTCACCTTATTTTTTCATGCTATTTTGCACCCCAGAAATGCTCTTCGCCCAGGGCTTAAGCTTCCTTAATTGCTCTGGAAGCCCCACCACAGCTGCATTTGCTGCATTTCTATTAGGGTATTGCCCATACACGATAACATTCCAAGGCTTGCCTTTAAGCGTCGTCTGGTAGTAATACATACGCTCGGAGTTAGGCATGCTCTGCATAAATTTTACGATTGTGCGCTCAGAGCGCGCGGCCAATAGCTGTAAGGTGTAGCCGCTGCTTGGCCATTTGGCGATCGCTTTTTCTGCCAACAACCCTGCCGCCGCACCTGTGGCGGAGCTGACTACAGGCTTAGGCTTAGGCTTAGGCTTAGGCTTAGGCTTAGGCTTAGGCTCAACAGCAGCCTGACTAACAGGCTCTGTGGACTCAAATTTGACGACAACAGGTGTTGGCGCCTCACTCGCTTGATTAGCAGGCGGCAGCGGTGAACTTGGCGCCACTATTTCAGCTGACTGCGCCCCCAGTTGATCAAGCGCTGCATTAAGTGCTTGATTATCCGCCAGTACTTGATCTGTGTTTTCAATTGCTTGAGTTGTTGCTGGTTGCTCATTCTCCAGCGGTTTAACCTGGACGATCTTTACACCCTCAACATTTGTGGCAGGCTCTGCAACAGGACTAGACGGCAAATTAGACTCAATATAATCACTGCCTAAGGTGTCTTGCTCTGGTGCAGGCTCACTCGCCTCAACCACGACAGGTAGAGGGACTTGAACACTCTCTGGGGAAAGAGCAGCTCTATCTGTAGCACTATCAGTAGCACTATCAATTGCCGCTTGTTGTTGAGAAATTTGCTGCGTCAGCTGCTCAACTTGTTCATCTAAGGTTGTAGCGTTTGCCTTATCACCAGCACCCTGCTCAGAAGTTTGTTCGATTGCCAAAGGGAGCGCGACAGAGCTAGTATCTTCCACATTCGGTTCAACTAAATCATCCTCACCCGACATAAACTGCCAGGAAGAGACACCGAGAATGGCCACTAATAGGAATGTGATACCAAGCATGTGAGGCAGAGGTAGAAAACTTGTTTTGCCTGCAAACTTTATCTTGCCCGATTTAATCATCTGGCCAGCTATATCTGTGATCCGCCCAGGATAGCCCTCAGATTCGACAAAAATCTGCGAAATCTGCTTCTTGCTCAAATCACTGCCACGCACAAAGCGTAGCTGCAGAAACTCTTCTGTCTCAGTACGGTTAAACGGCGCCAAAATCTCGCTGTGCAAATCACCTTGTAAATGCTCATTAAGCTTTAAACGCGCGACTTGCTTGATAACTTGATCAGTACCAGCAAGCACAATAGCAATCTTGCCAGGATTTGCAGATAGTAGGTTTGCCAAGCATTCCAGTGCTTCATCACTAAGCAGATCGGCATTGTCAATCGATACCAAAAGGCGGCGACTTAACTGCGATAGGCGCTCAAGTTTAAGGTGTAACTGGGAGAGACCGTCCTCAGCATCCTCTTCAACCTGTACCAACTCATCAATACCACTGTTGAGCAGCTGCAAAAGCGCATTCAGGTTAGTGTTGCCCTCGAGCACGAGAGAGAGAATATAGTTGTCATCCTCAACAACGTGCGCATGCAACTGCTCGACAACCGTGCTGACGCCAGCACCGCTAGGCCCCGCCAGGAGCAGAAAAGCGTCTGAGAAGCGCAGCAAGTGAGCAATTTTCTCGACGAGCTGCAACCTTGAAGGCGGTTCGAAGTATAAATTATCCGTCATTACTACCTGTCTCTAGGCCGGTGTTCCAGGCGACCCTTTCACCTGATAATCATCGAGCATTTCGCGCAGTACCGCCATATCAAAGTCGGCAGTGACGTCAGCTTCACCAAGTTTCCTCAACAATACAAGACGTAAACTGCCATCTAGCACCTTTTTATCCACAGCCATCAGTGAAAGGAAGTCTTCAGCACCCATATCCGCAGGCGGTGTTACCGGGAGTTTACAATGTTCGAACATCGCCACGGTGCGAACCAAAACAGCTCGCTCAATCCACCCTAATCTACAGGAGAGCTCAAGCGCCATCACAGTTCCTGCTGCGACAGCCTCACCGTGCAGCCACTTACCGTAACCTTGGTGCGTTTCTATAGCGTGACCAAAAGTGTGCCCCAAATTCAACCACGCGCGGATGCCCGCCTCTTTCTCATCAGCGGCAACCACTTCTGCTTTTATTTGACAGGAGCGATATACCGCTTGTGTCAGCGCATCAGTATCGCGCGCAAAAAGCCCCTGTATATTCGCTTCTAACCAGTCAAAAAAGGTAGCGTCGTAGATCAGCCCATATTTAATAACTTCGGCGAGCCCAGCTGCAATTTCTCGATCAGGTAAAGTGTTAAGGCTATCGATATCGGCAACAACCACATTCGGCTGATAGAAAGCACCTATCATGTTTTTACCCTGGGGATGATTAACCCCCGTCTTGCCACCGACCGAGGAATCTACTTGTGATAAGAGTGTCGTCGGGATTTGAATAAAATCGACGCCCCGCTGATAGCAGGCTGCGGCAAACCCTGTCATATCGCCAATTACCCCACCACCGAGCGCCACTAAAGTAGTCGTTCTATTATGGCGCGCACTCAGCAGCTTATCGAAAATCGTATTGACGTGGGAAAGGTCTTTGAACTGTTCGCCATCAGGCAGAATGTGCGTTTGCACATCAAAGCCCTTGAGTTGCGCTAATACTTGCTCAAGGTAGAGCGGTGCGATGGTCTCATTGCTCACCAGCATGACTTGCTTAGCGCGAATATATGACACCCAATCGCATTGGCTTCGCGCATGAGCACCGATGTGAATGGGGTAAGAACGCTCGCCTAATTCGACCACTAATGACTGCACTAACTGAATCTCCCACTGCCAAAGCAGCATTTTAAAACACTGATTACGCTGTAGTTTACACAACACAGCGCGCGAGTCATCCGTTATTTAAATTTTGCACTGCGCTGCAGTTCGCGGAGAATCTCAGAAACCACTGATTTGGGGTGTCGTTTGTCAGTTTGAATAATCAAATCGCACACTTGCAGATAGAGAGGCTCTCGCTGGGCCATTAAATCAGTCAGTACTTGCTCGGGTGAATCCGTCTGCAGTAGCGGGCGGTTTTTATCTTTTGCCGTACGCTCTAATTGCTGCTCAACCGTGGTCTTTAAGTAAATGACAGTGCCGCGGGCACGCAGGTTTGCGCGATTAGCTTCGCTGATAACAGCACCACCACCGGTCGCGATAATCGCCCCCTGTTCATAAGTCAACTCTTCTATGACCTGTTCTTCGCGCAGCCTAAAGCCGCTTTCACCTTCGACATCAAAAATCCAGGGGATATCAGCGCCTGCGCGCTCGACTATTACTTTGTCTATATCGTAGAAGGGGGAATTGAGTTCTTTGGAGAGGAGCATACCTATCGTGCTTTTTCCCGCACCCATAGGTCCGACGAGGAATATATTCAATGGTTACCTAACTTTACTGTTGTTCAATCTATCTCGTATCAGTTTGGGAGTTATGAAAATGAGCAGCTCACTTTTAGTATCAGACTTCTTTGTCTGGCGAAACAGACCTCCAACGACGGGAAGATCCCCTAAAACTGGCGTTTTAGCTGTCGAGTCTGTCTTCTCATTTCTAAACACTCCACCTAGCACAATAGTATCACCATCGCGAACAACCACTGAAGTCTCGAGTGAGTTTTTATTTATTGTTGCAGCGCCATTTGTCAGTACGGAGGCAATAGAGTCTTGCTTGATTTTTAGCTCCAACGCTATCTGATCACCTGGCGTCAATTGCGGCGTAACATCTAAACTTAGCACGACATCTTTGTATTCAAGTGTCGGGGTGCCATCTACAACGGTCGTGAATGCTATTTCAGAGCCCGATTCAATCTTCGCCGCCTTGCCATTCGTTGTTACAACCTTGGGCTGGGAAAGCACTTCGGCCTTTCCCGCGGTGTTGAGCGCCGAAATTTCTGTACTTAATTGCAAACCAGAACTGCTTAACAATCCCAGGCGAATGGCCGACTGTGGCGTGACACCTAAATCTACTGCCAGCCCAAATTCACCATTGGATCCAGCCAAAGGGGGAGCAGCTGTCGCCCCAGCCCCGCCGATATTTACGCTGCTACTTTCGTAACCAACACCCCAGCGTACACCCAAATCCTTCGCCACATCATTCGTCGCTACCAACAGCTTGGCCTCAACCATGATCTGCGCTACTTCTATGTCAAACTTGTTCAGTGTGCGGCGAATCGCGTCGAGCTGCTTTGCGGTCTCGCGCACCATCAGCACATTCGTCTCATCATCAGCCAAAGCGAAGCCGCGCTTCGTGATCAAGCTAGCCTCTTCCAAACGAGACTTCATCTCTGATGACTTGCGATAGTTAATTTGAATAAACTCAGTCTCAATTGGCGCCAGCTCTTCAACTTGCTGCTGCCCTTCAAGCTCTATGCGCTCGCGCTCAGCAATTTTGGCCGCAGGTGCAACTAAGAGTACATTGCCCACCAAACGTTTGCCCAGCCCTCGCGTCTTCAACACGATATCCAACGCCTGGTCCCAGGGAACGTTTTGCAAGCGCAATGTGATATTACCATTGACGGTATCATCGACGACGAGGTTCTTTTGGGCCACTTCTGCGATGATCTGCAGCACAGATCGAATGCCTACATTTTGGAAGTTAAGGTCTATTTTTTCGCCGGTGTAAGGGTTTCTCGCACGCTCAACAGATTGCTCGCGCTGGCGATTAGTAGGCTGCTTTTTCGCTGCGAAATCTAGAATCAACTCATCCCCTACCTGATAGGACTTATAGGTAAATGGCTCCGCTGTTGGCTTGATTAAAATGCCCGCATTTAATCCTTGAGAAAAGGTATCGATAAACATCACCGGCGTGACAAAGTCTTGAACATCTAGCCGCTGGTTAAGGCTATCCGAGAGCGAGGCACCGGTTAAATTGACCACAACATTGTGACCCTCTTCGATGACATCAACGCCCGCTCTATCATCAGAAAGGCGAATTTTCACGCGACCGACGCCGTTCTCTGCGCGCTCAAAGTCGATCCCCTTTACCCGCGTTCTCGCCTTGCCTTTAGAGACAGTTAGTCCCGTGACCTTAGCCGGTGCAAGAGCCGCACCTTGATCAAGAGAAATGACTAAGGTATTTCCCTGTACCTGAGATGTGTAATTGGCCAATTTATTAAGGTTCGCCACCAAGCGTAAACGCTCGCTTGACTGTACTAACTCAACAGAGCGCAACGCTTCTTTCTTGACGCTGAACTGGCGCTTGCCTGTATTGTTTTCCACACCCCAAATATCGATAAGCACTCTGTCTGGATTTTTCAGCACAAAAGCCGTCGGTACAGGCGGCGGTGCATCGAATACCAGTTTGAGTTCCATCTGCGTAGCGCTTATCGGTGCCACCTCTAGTGATTGCAGCAACACGCGCTGCGCATAGGCTGCATTCGCACTGAGTAGCGCCAGCCCGAGCACAAGCAGCCCAACCAACCTATCCTTTACTGTTTTCAGCATATATATTTCCTAGGAATCATCTTGCTCTGTCAATTCAATACTACGTGGCCGCTTTATCCAACCGCCCCTACCATTTGAAATGGTTTCTTGAATTTTTAATTTTTGCTCACTGGCATCAGTTACCACCCCGTGATCTAGCCCTAGGTAATCACCCTTAGCTACGCGGTGTATCTCTCCATTACCATCCACGATGAGCGCCCACACCTGGCCCGCCCCTTTAGCAATACTCCCAACCATGGTGAGGTCGGTTAGCTTAAAACTCTCTAAGTAATCCTTGGAGCGCTGCAAATTTGGCGCGGGCGTGTTACCAGGGTCAACGGTTTTGTCCCCATTATCGTCATCTTCAGATTCGAACAGCACGAGCGGGATAAACGGATTTCGCTGAGACGCCCCCTGATAGTAAAAGGACTCATATGGCTCAAACGACGGCAGAGCGGGTATAGGACGAGATGGGCGCTGCTGCACTTGATTCACATAGCGCACCAGATCGTCTTTTTCTTCTATCCAAACACAACCGGTACCACTGAGTACAAGCAGCGCTAACGAAATACTTAAGAGCAGCTTAGACATCGTCATACCTATACGTTTTTGCCGTCAGCGAGATATTGAGCTTCCCCCCATCTAGAGGCGTCAAACTGAAATCATGTAACGTCACTATACGTTTAATTGCTGCAATCCCGCTGACAAATTGTCCAACTTGATGGTAAGTGCCCTGCGCCGATATTTTTATGGGCAGCTCGATATAATACTGGTCTTTTTTCTCAGCTTGCACCGCTATACTTTGGATATTGAGCCCTGACTCAAGCCCTATATTCGTAATATCTTCTAATAACCCTGGCAACTCTTTGCGCGTTGGCAATTGCCGTGTGATTTCTTTGAACTGTTCTTCAACATCTGTCATCTGCTTGCGCAGTGCGTCTAAATTGGCCACTCTATTAGCAACACTTGAATATTGTGTCTTCAAGTCTCGCTCTTCGTTAACCGCTCTAGCCAATAGCGCTTCCTTATCGGAAATATAGTACTTGAGCCCCAGGAATATCACTAAGGCGAAGACGATCAAGTAGCTAATGATCTTCACCCCAATTGGCCAGCTACCCGCCGTCGCTAAATCAACATTATTGACATCGAAACCTTTGAACGCATTTTTAAAACTGTCGGTATTCACTGCGCTCCTCCTTTAGCCAAAGGCACAATTAAGTCAAATGAGCGACTTCCAGAGCTACCGCCTACGTTAGTCAGGTTTGGTTCCCCAAACCACGAAGAGGCATTGATACTTCGCATCAGTTTAGAGACATCCTGATTGCGATCAGCCAACCCTTTCAGCGCAAGTCTATCGCCCGTGCGCACCAGCGAAGTGTAATAGAGTGAATCTGGGATAACCTTAATCAGCTCGTCAATATAGCGCACGATTAAAGGGCGATTTCCCTGCAACTGCTTAATCGTTTTCAATCTTGCCAAGCGCTTTACTTTGAGGGACTTTAAGTTTTCGATCTCTTTGATTTTTGTTTTTAGCTGCGCTATTTGTGTCTTTAAATAAGCCGTTCGATCCGCTTGGCGCGTCTGTTGAAAATCATAGTACTTTCCGACAGCAAAAATCACGGCAACAGCCAGCAAAGCTGCGAAAGCGATATGCACCACAAAGTTTTTCTGCTGCGCCAAGTCACGCTCATCTCGCCACGCTCTTAAATTGATATTCGCCATATCAGTTAACTCTCAAAATACCTGAGCGCCAAGCCAAATGCCTTGCCTAATATAGGTGCATCCCGCTCTAATCGCTCGCGGTTAATTTTTGGCTGTACTTCCATATCACCGAATGGATTGGCGACTTCTACAGCAATCTCTACCTCTTCCTGTAAAACATCACAGAGCCCCTTGATTGAGACGCAGCCCCCACTGAGGTAAATTTTACTGAGTTGGCTCTGCACATTAGAAGAATAGTAAAACTGCAAGGCACGCGATACTTGCTGTGCGATTGTCATCCGAAACGGCTCTATCAGCATCGCCTCAATCTCCATGCTCAACTCCCCGAGCCGGAAAGACTGTTCAACTTCCTCTACTGTCATACCAAACTGTACATGGATAGCATTGATCAATTCGTTGCTGCCAAAGTTTTGCTCGCGGTTGTAAATAATATCGCCGCCTTGCATCACGTTTATGGTCAGTGTCGAGGCCCCTATATCAACTGACGCTATCAAGGCTTCGGGATCCATATCAACGCGCTGCAAAAAACTTAGCAAGCGCTCTATAGCAAATGTATCGACATCGACAATATCACATGTCAAGTTCGCCGAACTCAGAGCCGCTTCACGCTGAATAACATCGTTATTGCGACAGGCCACAAGTAGAATCTGATTGAGATCAGGGTTTGCCTCATAGGACCCCTGTATTTCGAAGTCTATGGCAACTTCATCGAGTGGGTAGGGAATAAACTGGTCTGCTTCGACCTTAATTTGATCTTCAAGCTCTGCCTCTGTATAGGCATTACTCAGCTCTAAACGCTTAATGATCACAGCAGAAGAAGGAACGGAGGTAATCGCTTTATTGAGCTTGGCATTACAGATTTTGACACCTTTTTCTATGGCGTCAGACACCGCACCCATTTCCTGCAGGTGCCCGTCTACCACAGCAGTGCTGGGCAGCCCTACTACGGCATAGCCCTCAAGCATTAAGCGGCCTTTCACTTTGGTAAGCGCAACTAATTTGACCGCCGATGACCCTATATCGACACCCAGCATGACCGCAGCTTTTTTATTGAACAGGGCAAACAATACTCACTTCCTTATCTGTTGTTCTCGATCACATCTAAAGTACTGAATCTGAAAATGAAAGACGGTTAAAACCAGCACGGGCGCTGCCATTAAAACATTAACGCTCGATTCATAAAAGCATTAATATCCACTTTTATAAATACGTCCTCATATCGCGCCACTTATTTATCCGCACGCACTGCACAGACTGCTGTGCGCAAATACCTAAAGTGCGAGCTTCTCACTTTTAGCTTTTATTTAAGTGCTTTTACAGCCCAAATTTCAGTATAGCTCAAGATTAAAATTCGGCACATAAAATAGCAACTTGAGGTATTTTCTTAAGTTGCTGCGCTAAACCCTCTTTCTATACGCCCGCTTAATTTTAAGTTCATCTTAGATCGCGCTAGTCTATATTCTGTGCAGAATATATAATGGCCCACTCAAAACTTTCAGACTCAGGAATGTCATGCGCGCGCTCAAGTATTTGATCCAATTTTTCCTATCTATGGCAGTGTTAGGTCTAATTTTAGGCACCGTGAGCATGGTCGGCCTGTATCTGTATTTCTCTCCTTCCCTGCCGGATGTAAACACGCTACGCGAAGTCCAGTTTCGCACACCGCTGCGCGTCATGTCTCAAGACAACAAGCTCATCGCAGAGTTTGGCGAAAAGCGCAGCACTCCCATCTCATACAATCAAGTCCCTGTTCTATTCGTACGCGCACTACAGGCAGCGGAAGATGCGCGATACTTCGAACACAGCGGTGTTGATTTGAAAGGCCTCGCGCGCGCCGCCTACCAGCTTGCCTCCACCGGAGAAAAACAAGGCGGCTCTACTATTACCATGCAGGTAGCTAAAAACTTCTTTCTTACACCTGAAAAGTCGTACAGCCGAAAATTCAGTGAAATTCTATTAGCTCTAAAAATAGAAAACGCCCTGACGAAAGAAGAGATTTTTGAACTCTATATCAACAAAATTTACCTAGGACACCGCTCATACGGCATCCAGGCCGCCGCCAATGTTTACTACGGACAAGATATCAACGATGTAAGCCTTGCCCAGCTCGCCATGATTGCAGGCTTACCCAAAGCACCTTCCGCCTTCAACCCTATCACTAACCCCAAACGCGCCATTACTCGCCGCGACTGGATTCTAGGGCGTATGCTCACACTTGGCTACATCGACCAAGCAGCACACGACGGCGCAGTCAACCAACCTGTGACCGCTTACTATCACACCAGTGAGATTGAACTCTACGCACCTTACATCGCAGAAATGGTGCGCAAGCAAATGTACGACACATACGGTGAAAAGGCGTACACCGGCGGCTATACCGCCTACACAACTATTGATAGCCAAATGCAAACAACGGCAAATGGATCTGTACAGAAAGGCCTGCTCGCCTATGTCAAACGTCATGGCTACCGAGGGCCTGAAAAGCAGCACGATATCAGCAGCCTCAGTGCGCAGCAGCGCTTACAACTTTTGGCAAAAGAAAAAACCTATGCACGCGTTGAGCCAGCTCTCGTCACCCATGTAGAAGAAAAACTAATTAAAGCACTGCGCAAGAACGGCGAAGAAGTCACAATCACTTGGGATGACATCAAATGGGCGAGAGAGTTTAAAACCGTCGACAGCATGGGCCCCAAACCAACAAAAGCTACTCAAGTGGCAACTGCTGGAGATATTATCCGCATCAAACACGAGCCCGCCATTGAAGACAAGAGCGAAGCGCGCTGGTCACTGAGCCAAATCCCCAAAGCCCAAGGTGCGATGGTTGCTATCAATCCAAATAATGGTGCCATTTTATCGCTAGTTGGCGGCTTTAGCTTTACCCACAACAAGTTCAACCGAGTCACTCAGGCACTACGCCAGCCCGGCTCCAACCTCAAGCCTTTCATTTACGGCGCTGCGCTGGAGGCAGGCTACACCGCCGCCACTACGGTTAACGATGCACCTATCGTCCTTCAAGGCGACACCTTAGAAGCGAACTGGCGCCCAGAAAACTCATCGCGAAAGTTTTACGGCCCAACACGTTTACGCGTCGGCCTCTACAAGTCACGCAACCTCGTTTCTATTCGCCTACTTCGCGCTATCGGCATCGACAACGCGCTAGACTATCTTGCAAAGTTTGGCTTCGAGCGCGACAAGTTGCCACAAAACTTATCGCTATCGCTTGGCGCTGCCGACATTACGCCACTAAATCTCATTCAAGGTTACGCACCTATTGCCAATGGCGGCTATAGAGTAGATACCCACTATTTAGAGCGCGTCACCAACCAACAGGGCGAACTGGTCTACAAAGCCAACCCTAGAGCGGTCACCGGTACCGAAGAAGCGATCGAAGGCGAACACACGCCAGCGCCTCGCATCATTGATGCGCGTGACAGTTATGTGCTCTATAGCATATTGAAAGATGTCATTGTGCGCGGCACCGCAACTAAAGCTAAGGTACTCAAACGCAATGACATGGCGGGCAAAACGGGCACAACGAACCTGCAGCGTGATGCATGGTTCACCGGATTTAACCGTGACATCGTCGCTACCGCTTGGGTTGGCTACGACGAACCAGCCCCACTCGGTAAACGTGAATACGGTGGAACAGCTGCACTTCCAATTTGGATCGACTTTATGAAGCACACCCTAAAGGATAAGCCTGCAGCACCACTCCCTCGCCCCAAGGGACTGACCAGTGTCACCGTGAATGCAAAAACGGGATTGCGCTCACGCCCCGTAAAAGGCAGTACCGTCAGCGAAATCATCAAAGCCGAAGACGCTCAAAAACTTGCCGCGCAGAGCGCCGAGCTAAACGACACCACGACAGAAGACATTTTCTAACAGCCTTCGCGAGGGCTTTAAACAGCCCTCGCACCTCCCCACGTTTGCGCTAAAGTTAAAGCAAGTAAACATCTTTTAAAACCTTAGCACGCCCCAATAACTCTCGCTCAGCACCTACGCCACCGGAACAGCCCACAAGCGCGCCGCGCTGCCGAGCACTTATTGCACCTTGCGCCACAGAACGACTCACACGCCCTAAAAACTTAGCAAGAAGCCCTCATTACCTGTCACGCTCAATCAAGCGGCGAGCCAGATGCTACAGCTTGCTATAACACTTATCGAAAGCAATACAATTAGCGTCACGAGACCTTAACCCCTCCCCTTATAAACGCTACAGTTTTTCGCAAACACAAAAAAGCCGCATCTAAGTGCGGCTTTCAAAGAAACACACGGTGAGCCAATCGCTCACTCTGTGCAATCCAGCTTATACAATATCGTCGACCGACGTCAGCGGGTAGTGCGCAGGCATAGGCAACTTGGCAACACCGGTATCAATAGCAGCTTGGGCAACAGCTTGAGAGATCGCCCCAAGAAGACGCCCATCTGTTGGCTTAGGCAAGATATACTCTCGACCGAACGCCAGAGACTCCAAGTTATAAGCCGCCAACACATCTGCCGGCACAGCCTCTTTCGCCAGTTCAGCCAGCGCCATAACTGCCGCAGCTTTCATTTCTTCGTTAATCACTTTCGCGCGTACATCTAGCGCTCCACGGAACAAGAAAGGAAAGCCGAGCACGTTGTTTACCTGGTTCGGGTAATCTGAACGCCCTGTCGCCATGATCACGTCGTCGCGAGTGGCATGCGCAAGCTCCGGCTTGATTTCAGGATCTGGGTTTGCGCAGGCAAAAATAACAGGGTTGTCTGCCATTTTTTTCAGCTGTTCCGCTGAGAGCAAGTCAGGACCAGACAAACCGACAAAGACATCGGCCCCATCGATTGCATCGTCCAGGGTGCGCTTGTCAGTCTGAGTGGCAAAAATAGCTTTTTCAGTCGTGAGATCTTCTCGACCAGAGTGAATAACACCCTTGCGATCAAGCATATAGATATTTTCGACCTTAGCTCCCATATTGATCAACAGCTTCATACAAGCGACAGCGGCAGCACCGGCACCAAGTGTAACAATGCTTGCATCTTCAAGCTTTTTACCCGCGATACTCAAGGCGTTGATCATACCTGCCGCCGTTACAATGGCGGTGCCGTGCTGATCATCGTGAAACACGGGAATATTACAGCGCTCAATGAGCTCACGCTCAATTTCGAAACACTCCGGCGCTTTAATATCTTCTAAGTTAATCCCGCCAAATGTATCGGCGATACGCGCAACGGTGTCAATAAAAGCCTGCGGGCTCTCTGAATCGACCTCTAAGTCAATCGAGTTGATGCCAGCGAAGCGCTTAAACAATAGCGACTTTCCTTCCATCACAGGCTTAGAAGCCAAAGCTCCTAAATTACCCAAACCCAATACGGCTGTGCCGTTAGAAATAACGGCAACTAAATTCCCTTTGCCAGTGTAGCGATAAGCATTTTCTGGATCTTCTGCTATCTCGCGGCACGGCTCAGCAACACCTGGGCTATATGCCAACGACAAATCGCGCGCCGTTTCAGCGGGCGTAGTTAGCTCGACACTGATTTTACCTGGGCGAGGAAACTCATGGTAATCAAGGGCTGCTTTTCTCAGATCTTCAGACATGATGCTGTTCCATTATTATAGAATAAATAAGAGGCATCGATTCTATAGAAAACAAACAGACCAAACAACCGCCAGTTTGCCACAGACAGGCAATCCAGTGTCGCTCTAATGCAAGTATCTATCGGGAGTAAAACGCAGGAGGGGAGTTTTTTGATAGGGCACCCAAGAAAGGGCACCCGAGTCTGAGATGTATCGCTTACTTGCGACCAGCAACAGAGGCAAAACGCTTGTTGAAGCGATCGATACGACCACCTGAAGTAGCGTCTTTTTGCTTACCAGTGTAGAAAGGGTGGCACTGGCTGCACACATCAACGTGCAGATCTTGGCACAGCGTAGAGCGTGTAGTCATCGTGTTGCCGCAAGAGCAGCTAACTGAAATATCTTCGTACTTAGGATGAATATCATTTTTCATGGGATAAAACCTTTCAGGTCCTGCACCGCCACTTGATCTATTGCCAAGCACCGTGCTATTAAAAAAACGCTCACGCGAGCAAGGCGCGCATTATACGCATAACCCAATGCAAGCACAACAGGTCTTTAAACAGCGCTTGAAATGCTACTTTCCCATCTGCACAAGTCACTACTCAAGCGCTTGAAAAGCACCTAAAATATATCCATCTACTATTTATTAAGAGTTCGCAATGCCCTTTCTTCGCGTCGCCATACCCTCGCCTTTGCGTCGACTTTTTGACTATTTACCTCCCCTTGACGCCAACTGCGATATGCTGACACCTGGCGTGCGCCTATTAGTTCCCTTTGGCAGGCGTCAACTCGTTGCCATCTTAATAGAGGTAAATGAGCACAGCAGCATAGAAACCAGCAAACTAAAGCGCGCCATAGACGTTCTAGATAGTGAACCGCCACAGCCTACCTACATCCAACAACTCTCACGCTGGGCGGCACAGTATTACCAACACCCCACAGGGGATGCATTGATGCAGGCGCTCCCGGTTCACCTTCGCAAGGGAGAGCCCTGCGAGAGAGTCCACGAGTTCCTCTATCACGCGACAGAAGGGGCCAGCACAGACTCGCTGTCAAGCAGAGCGGCCAAGCAAATACAAGCACTGCAACTTGTTGCCGAGCACCAACAGGGGATTAGCGGCGACGCACTCAAGGCGGAGCTCGGTAGCTTAAACGCTGTCAAGCCGTTGATGGAAAAAGGATTGATCGAGCAGCGCCACCGTATCCACCTGGCCAAAGACATTTCACAGCCGCTTCGCGAACCGGCCAAAGTACTCAATCCAGAGCAGGAAAATGCCTGCGCACAAATAATAGAGCAACAGGGCTTTGCAGCCTTCCTACTCGACGGCGTTACAGGATCGGGAAAAACCGAAGTTTATCTGCAGGTTATCGAACAAAAGCTCAAAGAAGGCAAACAAGCGCTAGTGCTCGTTCCTGAAATAGGACTTACACCGCAAACGGTTTCCCGCTTTAAAGCGCGCTTCAACGTAAACACTGTGTACATGCATTCCAACATGAGCGATAAACAGCGTTTTCTCGCGTGGTTACAAGCGCGAGACGGTGATGCGCAAATTGTAATCGGCACCCGTTCTGCGATTTTCACCCCGCTTAAAGCCCCCGGGGTAATCATTATCGATGAAGAGCATGATCAGTCCTTCAAACAACAAGAAGGCTATCGCTACAGCGCCAGGGACATTGCAATTGTCCGCGGACACGGAGAGAACATCCCCGTCGTCCTCGGCAGCGCCACACCCTCACTTGAATCGCTGCATAATGTTCAGCTAGGGCGCTACCGCTCCCTAGCACTCACACAGCGAGCTGGGGATGCCTGCGCTCCGGCAATAGAATTACTGGACATTAAAGGGCGCGAACTCACATCGGGCTTGAGCGACGCTCTGATCGAGCAACTGTCCGAGCATTTACGCAGTGGCACTCAAGTACTGGTATTTCTTAATCGCCGCGGATACGCCCCCAGCTTGAGCTGCCATCAGTGTGGCTGGATTGCCCCGTGCAAGCGCTGTGATGCCAAATATACGTTGCACCAATACCCGCCTCATCTTCACTGCCATCACTGCAACAGCCAGCGGCCAATCCCGCGCAACTGCCTCAACTGCAACAGCACAGAACTCAATGCGCTTGGGATAGGCACAGAGCGAGTTGAGCAGGCGCTACAAGGGCTATTTCCCGACACACCAATCTGGCGCATTGACCGCGATAGCACTAGCCGCAAGCAGGCGATGCAGAACATGATTGACAGCATTAACAGCACCGATTCAGGCATTTTGCTCGGCACTCAAATGCTTGCCAAAGGCCACCACTTCCCGAGAGTTTCACTTGTCGCCATTCTCGATGCTGACAGCGGTCTCTTCAGCACTGACTTTCGCGGTATGGAACGCACTGCACAACTCATCACACAAGTTGCAGGACGCGCCGGGCGCGCTGATATTCCCGGCCATGTCTGCATCCAAACTCACCACCCAGAGCACCCCCTTTTACAGACCCTGGCTGGACAAGGTTACGCCGCCTTCGCCCAGCATGAGCTTCAGCTAAGGGCTGCCGCCGGCCTGGCGCCGTACAGCCACCTCGCCATTATCCGAGCAGAAGCCAATCAAAGCAGCCGCGCAGAAACCTTCCTGCAACTGACACGGCAAGTCGCAGCGCCTTCAAGCATCCGGATTTTTGGCCCCTTTCCCGCTCCGATGGAAAAGCGCGCCGGTGCCTACCGCTCGCATTTAGTCATCCAAAGCACCAAGCGCCCCTTGCTACAGCAGTTCCTCAATCAATTTTGCCTTAGTTTGGAACAACACCCGCTGGCGACCAAAGTACGCTGGTCGATTGATGTAGATCCCTACGATATGTTCTAACCTGGCCTGCCCGCTCTAGCGCCTAATTCTCGGCGCTGGATACCGCACTTCGCCGTGTCTATAAAAAAGCCACTTACACCCTTTCTATTCCCGATCCAACAGGTGATAATACGCGGTTTACACAACGCCACTTGCGCTGTTTAACCCCTTTTTGCTAGCGACTAAAACATGAAACAACACATCTCCGGCCTGATCCAGGCGGCACTCGACAGCCTCATTGCCGACGGCACTCTCGCCGCGGATATCAATCCCAGCATCATGATTGAAAACACCCGCGATAAGAGCCACGGCGACTTAGCCTCTAATATCGCACTTTCTCTAGCCAAAGCTGCACGCCGCAACCCACGAGAAGTGGCCCAGCTCATCATCGATGCGCTACCTTCATCAGACTGCGTCAGCAAAACAGAAATTGCAGGCCCTGGGTTTATTAACTTTTTCATCACCAGCGCCTCTGCGGTGAAAGTTGTCTCGGACATACTCGAGCAGGGCACAACGTTTGGTCGCACTGCCGTCAGTAATGATGCAGAGAAAGTACAAGTTGAATTTGTCTCCGCCAACCCTACTGGCCCTTTGCACGTCGGTCACGGACGTGGAGCAGCTTACGGCGCTACCGTCTCTGACCTGCTAGAGGCGACGGGAACGAATGTCTCTCGTGAGTACTACGTCAACGATGCCGGGCGCCAGATGAACATCTTGGCCATCAGCGTGTGGCTGCGCTACTTAGCACTGTGTGGCGAATCTTTTACCTTCCCCAGCAATGGCTATAAAGGCGACTATGTTTACGAAATCGCCAAAGCACTTAAAGACAGCCAAGGTGATGCGCTGATCAAACCCGCTGCTGAGGTTTTCTTAGAAATTCCCGCTGACGAACCCCAAGGTGGCGATAAAGAAAAGCACGTTGATGCTCTCATTGAGCGCGCCGCTAGCCTGCTGGGCCCTCAGGGTTACGATGCCATTTTTAACGCCGGTCTGATCGCGATACGCGATGATATTTGCGATGACCTCGGCCAGTTCGGCGTACACTATCAAGAGTGGTTCTCCGAGCGCTCACTGACCACCTCTGGCGATGTCGACAAAGCCCTCTCGCGGTTGCAAAGCGCTGGCCACCTCTACGAGGATGCAGGTAACACCTGGTTCAAGTCCACAGACTTCGGTGACGACAAAGACCGCGTGGTCAAGCGCGCCAACGGCCAAACGACCTATTTCGCCTCTGATATCGCCTACCACATGAATAAATTTGACCGCGGTTTCGATAAGGTCATTAATATTTGGGGCGCCGACCACCACGGCTATATCACGCGTGTCAAAGCGGCAATTCAAGCCCTGGGCTACAACCCCGATCGCCTAGTTGTCAAATTAGTGCAATTTGCAATTTTGTATCGCGGGACTGAGCGCGTGCAAATGTCTACACGCTCCGGTTCATTTGTCACCCTGCGCGAGCTGCGCGAAGAAGTGGGCACAGATGCCTGTCGTTTCTTCTATGTCACCCGCAAAGCCGACAACCACATGGATTTTGACCTAGAGCTGGCGAAGTCTTCTTCGAAAGACAATCCCGTTTACTACATTCAGTACGCTCACGCCCGTATCTGCAGCATGCTGCAGAAATTGGAAGAGAGCGAGTGGGCTCTGGATACCGAACACGGCCTGACAGTTCTCGCAGAGCGCGCCAGCGATGCAGAAAAGGCCATTATCAACCAGCTTTCTAAGTACGCCGAAACGCTCAACAATGCGGCATCGAACTACGAGCCACACGTACTGGCGAACTATCTCAAAGAGCTCGCAGGTGATTTCCACACTTACTACAACGCCAACAAAATGCTGATCGACGATGCCGATGCCCGCAATGCTGGTATCACGCTGAGCTTCGCCGTGCGCCAAGTTCTTGCCAATGGCTTGGCACTACTCGGTGTCGACGCTCCCCAGAGAATGTAACGCCGATGGCATCGCGAAAGGATTTCGGCCAACCTAAGCCCAAAAGCAGGCGCGCTGCGAGCAAAAAGCAGCCCGCCCCAGCTAAAAAGCCTGCGCCACAAAAAGCGCAGCCGGCACCCGCGCCGGTTGCGCACAAGCGTCGAGTTTGGCCATTGCTGATCGGCAGCTTTGCTGCCGTCGGTGTACTCGCTTTTGCACTGGTGCAATTGAGCAATGTCAATCCGCGCGATATTCGCGAAGCCGCTATCAATGAACTAATCGCAGAAAAAACGGGCAACAGTGCCAAGCCCGCCGCAACTGCCCCAAACTCCCCCACTGCAGCGCATACCTCCCAACCCAAGCCGCCCGTACCAAGCGCACAGCCGGCACCTAAACCAAGTGCTCCCACAACTAGGCAAGCCAGCAGTAACGCAAAAGATACACCGCCGGTTGTCGACAAATCTTCCAAAGCTGAGCAAAAAGAGCCTTATCAGTTCTATAAAATACTCGCGGAAGACAGCGTAGACACAGAGACGGTCGAGGCATATAAATCGACACCCAAAACGGCGAAGCTGGAAAAAAAGACACTGCTGCAGACTGGCTCGTTCCGCAACCAGCACGATGCCGATAGAATGAAAGCAAAACTGACGCTCAACAACCTTCCCAATGTCTCTGTCGGTAAGGTATCGACAGCGAATGGCACTTGGTACCGTGTTCGCACAGGCCCTTTTACCACATTCAATCAGCTACAAGCTGCACAAAAAAAGCTCGCCAAAATGAGCATCATCCCCATTCAAGTGAACGCTCGATAAGCGCCCCACTGCAAAGACTATCAATTCAAGAACACCAATAAGCCATTTTGGACTAGCGC
>JBMZCU010000009.1:0-28296 GCA_049613705.1 Pseudomonadales bacterium
CCATGTAAGTCAACTCAGGTTGAGCGCCGCGCGATCAAAGAGTCCGCACTGGGTGCAGGGGCGCGCGAGGTTTACCTAATTGAGGAGCCTATGGCAGCGGCCATTGGCGCCGGCCTTCCCGTTGAAGAGGCGAGTGGCTCAATGGTTGTCGATATCGGTGGCGGTACGACTGAAATCGCAGTTATCTCGCTTAATGGTATTGTCTACGCTGACTCTGTACGTGTTGGCGGAGACCGTTTCGATGAGGCGATTGTCACCTATGTGCGCCGCAACTACGGCAGCTTGATCGGCGAGGCGACAGCCGAGCGTATCAAGCAGGAAATTGGTACGGCATACCAGGGCAGCGAAGTGCTGGAAATTGATGTGCGCGGTCGCAACTTGGCCGAGGGTATCCCTCGTAGCTTCACCCTGAACAGCCACGAAATTTTAGAAGCGCTTCAGGAACCGCTCTCCTCGATAGTGCAGGCAGTTAAGAGTGCGCTTGAGCAGTGCCCCCCAGAATTGGCATCTGACATTGCCGAGCGCGGTATCGTGCTGACAGGCGGTGGTTCTATGCTGCGCAATATAGACAATTTGATCAGCGAAGAGACAGGTTTACCGGTCATTGTCGCCGAAGATCCATTGACCTGTGTTGCCAGAGGCGGTGGACGCGCCCTCGAGTTGATCGACAATCAGGCCTTTGAGCTGCTCTCCTACGACTAGGAGAGCGCTGTGATTTTTTACTGTCTCACAGGGACGTTAACTCCCTTTCAGCACAGTTATTTGGGGTGCTGATATGAAACCTATCTTTCGCGGTGGTCTGCCGCGAATTAGCGCTAGTATTTTGGTGCTAGTGGCAATCGGCCTCATTGTGGCTGACTTGCGCGGCGATTCGGTGAAGGGGGTGCGCTCGGCGTTATCCGTCGTGCTGACGCCCGTGCAGTGGCTGGTGGATTTACCGACCAGTTTTGCCGACGATCTCTCCAGTGTCTTGGTTGAGCGGCGCATGCTGATCAAAGACAACAATAAACTTCGCTCAGAATCCATCGTGCTCGAACAGCAAGTTCAGCAAATGGCAGCGCTGCGCGCGGAGAACATTCGCCTACGTGAGCTGCTCAATGGCAGTGAAAAGCTGCAAGATAAAGTACAGTTAGCTGAACTCATTGGTGTTAACCCTAGTCCTTTTCAACATCAAGTCATTCTTGATAAGGGCAGCGAAGACGGTGTGTTCGTTGGCCAGCCGGTACTGGATGCCGGCGGTGTGTTGGGCCAAGTCGTGGAAGTTTCGCTCTATACTAACCGAACTATGCTAGTGACCGATGGGCGCCATGCGATACCTGTAGAAGTGGTGCGCAACGGGCTGCGCGCTATTGCACTCGGCAATGGTAGTCATACTGAACTCATGGTGGCTTACGTTCCCGATAAAGCCGATATCCGCGAAGGGGATTTGTTGATCAGCTCCGCGCTGGGTGAGCGTTTTCCCTTTGGCTATCCTGTCGCACGTGTCAGTTCGGTTAAACGTGATCCGAGTCGAAAGTTTATGCAGGTTAAGGCCACGCCCTCTGCGCGCTTGAATAACAGCCGCTATGTAATGATGGTCGACACTAAAGCAGATCAGTTGGCGCAGCCCGTCGATCCGGTAGAAGAGGCGTTGGAGCCTTGAGGGAGCGGTTGCTGTGAGTGTGCCTATCAGTGGTGGTCGGCCTATTTTGTTCGGCACATTTATACTGGCATTTGCGCTGAGTGAGTTACCACTGCCATCTCTGTTGGAGTGGTGGCGCCCCGAGTGGGTCGCGATGTTAGTGATCTATTGGATAATGGCCCTGCCGCAGCGTTTTGGCGTCGGCTCGGCTTGGCTGATGGGGTTGATGCTCGATGTGCTTAATGGCTCAGTACTGGGGATCCATGCAGTTGCACTGACGATTGTCGGTTTTATTACCCTGCTATTTCACAAGCGTATTCGCATGTACCCACTGTGGCAGCAGGCGCTGGTTGTGCTCTTGCTAATAGGGCTTAACCAATCTATCTTTTACTGGTTTCAGGCAATTACTGGTACCGTGGCTGACAGTTTTCATTTTTTGATACCGGCCCTAATGAGTGCTTTTCTCTGGCCTTGGGTGTTCGTTTTACTTCGCAGTGTGCGCAGGACGTTTAAAATATCATGACAAGTATTGTATTGGCCTCCGCCTCGCCCAGGCGTCGTGAATTACTGACCCAGCTAGGTGTTGCGTTTGATCTGTGCAGTGCCGACATCGATGAGCGTGTAGCTGAGGCTGAGGGCGCCAGTGAATACGTAGAGCGTATGGCGCGTGAGAAATGTGAGCTTGTGTTTTCCCGCACTGGAGGAGGGCGGCCAGTACTGGGCGCTGATACCAGTGTGATTTGCGATCACCGTATTTTGGGCAAACCCGTTGATCGCGACGATGCGCTGTCCACCTTGGCGCTGCTCTCTGGGCGTTGGCACCGAGTGATTACCAGTGTTGCCTTGTGCAGCGAGGGCATGACTCATGTAATTAACGTTGAGTCCAGGGTGAAGTTTTGTACACTCACGGAGCAACAGTGCAGCGATTACTGGGCGACAGGTGAGCCACATGACAAAGCGGGCAGTTATGCGATTCAGGGTATTGGCGGCTGCTTTGTCGAGCAGATAGAGGGTAGTTACTCGGCGATTGTTGGGTTGCCTTTAGCGCAGACAGCTGAGTTATTGAAACAGCACAAGGTGCCTATTTGGCAGTTTAACTAGACAAGGATTGAGCGTGACGACATCGATAGGCGAAGAGATTCTGATCAACTTTACTCCCATGGAGACGCGAGTTGCAATCATTGAAAACGGTATGCCGCAAGAGATTTATGTCGAGCGCAGCAGTAAGCGAGGCATTGTAGGTAATATTTACAAGGGCAAGGTAGTACGTGTACTGCCGGGGATGCAGGCAGCCTTTGTTGAAATAGGGCTAGAGAAGGCGGCTTTTATACATGTCGATGAAGTCGTTTCTCAGCGCCAGGAAGACGACAGCGGTAAGAGCTCTATCTCTCATTTACTGCGCGAAGGACAGCCGTTATTAGTACAAGTGACCAAAGACCCTATCGGCACTAAGGGGGCTCGCCTGACGACGCATATTTCCATTCCTTCGCGCTACTTAGTCTATATGCATGATAACCCGCATGTGGGTGTGTCGCAGCGCATTGAGGACCCAGCTGAGCGCGAGCGGTTGCGCTCGACACTCACCAGTACGCTGGAAGAGGAAGACATCGCTAACGGTGGCTATATTTTGCGCACCGTGGCGGAGGGGGCCAGTGAGGTCGAATTACTGGCGGATATTCGCTTCCTGAAACGCCTGTGGAGCTCCATTGACAAGCAGGCGCGTAAAGTTTCGCCACCGAGTGTGGTCTATGAAGATATGCCGCTAAATATGCGGGCCTTACGCGACATGGCCCACGGTGGCATCGAGCGGATTCGTATCGATTCGCGAGAAACCTTTAATAAAGCGCAAGATTTTACCCGCTCACTGGTGCCCGAGTTATTCGACAAACTAGAGTACTACCCCGGAGAGCGCCCAATCTTTGATCTCTACAATGTAGAGGAAGAGATGCAGCGCGCGTTAGGGCGCAAGATCAACCTCAAATCTGGTGGCTACCTGATTATTGATCAAACGGAGGCAATGACGACGGTAGATGTGAACACCGGCGCTTTCGTTGGTCATCGCAACCTTGAAGAAACTATCTTCAAGACAAACTTGGAGGCGGCGACTTCTATTACACGCCAGCTCAGGCTGCGAAATCTCGGTGGCATTATTATTATTGATTTTATCGATATGGAGTTGGCAGATCACCAGCGCCAAGTGCTGCGTACACTTGAGCGAGGACTGGAGCGCGATCATGCCAAGTGCAAAGTGATGGGGGTCTCAGAGCTTGGGCTTGTAGAAATGACACGCAAGCGCACCCGTGAGAGCCTAGAGCATATTTTGTGTGAAACCTGCGAGCAATGTGACAGCCGTGGTTCGGTGAAAACACCAGAAACAGTCTGCTATGAAATCTTTCGTGAAATCCTGCGCCAGCACCGGGCATACGATACGGATTCATATATGGTGTTGGCCTCAAATAACGTCGTCGACTATGTCACAGACGAAGCGTCCGATCACTTAGCTGAACTTGAGACGTTTATTAAGAAGACTATTCAATTCAAAGCTGATAGCCACTACGGACCAGAGCACTTTGACGTCGTCTTGCGCTGAGTGCTGGTGCTCTAGACTTTTTACGGCTGGCGCATGTCCTCAAAATCGTCCTGTGTTAAGCTCTGCTTAATTCAGGGATTTACAGCTGACGGTCGCAAATGATAAGAAAAACAAGCCGCTGGGCAATAAATGCCAGTGTAATACTTCTGGTTATAGCAGCACTGATTACCGTTTCAGTACGTATAGCCCTGCCTCATATCGACCGTTTCAACCAAGATTTGGCCGGCTATTTGTCGGACAATTTGGGTGTCGATGTCAGCATTGGCCAGTTGCAAGCGCAGTGGCATCGCGCCAACCCTCAATTTAAAATCAATGGTATTCGGCTACAAGATAGGCAGCACGAAAAGCGCAGTATTGCAGTGGCCACCCTTAGCGCAGAGCTTGATTTGGTGCAGAGTGTTTACGCTGGTGCACTTATTTTCAAACACCTCAATGTCGATGGCGCGGTTGCCAGTGCCGAGCAGATAGATAGCCGCTGGATGACTGTGCTCAGCCCGCAGGAGAGTCAACCTAAAACGGCTTCAACTGACAGTACCGACAATATCAATAGAGCACTGGCCGTCGTATTGCGCCAAGAAAATGTACGCTTTAACAACGCCAGTTTAGTGCTAAGCCCGCACAATAAAGCTACCCGTCATTTAACGGCGATAAACTTCTCACTTAAAAACAGTGCGCAGCGCCACCAGATCAGTGGAACAGCCACGCTCAACTATTTTAATCGCAGCTCAGCGCTTCATTTTGCCATTGAGGCGGATGAGCTGGCTAAAGATATTCGCAAATCCACGCTCAAGCTTTACGCGCAGTTCGATAATCTTTCAGAGCAAGTGTTTGCACTTGGGCCTATCGATATCAGTGAACACGTGCGTCAGCTTTCATTAGATGCACAAGTGTGGGCGCAGTGGCAGGACGGGGTTGTCTCGGATGTCAGAGGGAGAGCGGAGCTAAAAGAGCTTAAGTTCAGCGGTAAAGAAATTGCAGACATAGGTCCCTCTAAGTTTGAGTTCGCGCTGGCAAAGCAGGCGTACAACTACTTAATACAGCTGCGTAATATCGCGCTAACGACGCAGGGTGATACGGTAGAGATTAAAGGGATCGATGCGCATTATCGCACAGAGGGTAAAGCTTATTTCTCCCGCGTGGCGTTGTCAGAGCTTGATTTATCCGACTTTAGAGGCTGGCTAGGGCATCTTATTCCCGAGCAGCAGTTGGCGGCGCAAGCGCTACAAGCGTTGAATCCGCGCGGAGTACTTGAGAATCTCGTTGTCTCTTGGCGCAGCCCTGAGCTCAAAGGGTTTGAATTGAGCGCGGATCTTCACCAAGTAGCTGTTGAGGCGTATACAGGAGCGCCCGCGCTCAGCGGCGTCACCGGGTTGTTGCAGATGAACTTACAGGGTGGCTCTATCGATCTCGATAGCCAGGGCTTCGGGCTGTATTTCCCAAGTTTATTTGCCAATTCTTGGCAGTATGATAGTGCGCAGGGGAGAGTTAAGTGGCTGTTGCCCCAAGGCGAAAATGGCAGGCTTATCGTGAACTCAGAGTTACTTAAACTCAGGCGTGGTGAGATGCGTGCCGATGGCCGCTTTAGCTTTACAAACCCGCTGGAGAGACAGCGACGCAGTGAATTGACACTGTTAATTGGCATGCAGCGCAATTCGGTGTTAGACGGACTACACTACATTCCTCGCCAGGGAGTAAGCGACAAGTTGAGAGCCTGGATTTTGTCAGCAGCTAAGGCCGGTCACTTGGAGCGTGGCGGCTTTGCGATGCGGGTTGCTACGCGCTCCATAGAGGGGGAGTCAAACGCACCGAGTGTACAGATGTTTTTTGACATTAACGATGCGCGTTTAGATTACGATGCCGCTTGGCCTGCCTTACAGGCAAGCAAACTCCGGCTTCAAATCGATAATGGGCAGCTACTGGCACGTGCGCAAGGCGGAGAGATAGCCGGTAACCAGTTGCAACACGCTAGCGTTTCGACAACCGGTGATGAGCCGGTGCTCAATATTAGCGCCAAACTGGCAGGGGCAGTAGCTCAAACCATGAGCGCGCTTAAGGCGACACCAGTAGACGATGTGTTGCCCGACACGGTAAAGGGGTGGTCGCTAAAAGGGCGTCACGAAACGGATCTCACACTGGCCGTTGATTTATCGCAGCGTAAAGCGCCCACAATAGCCCTTGGCATTGCTTTGCAGCAGGCTGAGCTTAAGGATCAAGCACTAAATTTGCACGCCGAGCGAATCAATGGTCGCCTGAACTATCACAGTGACAAAGGCTTGAGTGCGAAAAAAGTGGCAGGGCGCGTTTTGGGCGAAGCCGTAAAGCTCGATATTACCACTCAAGGGCGTGGTGATAAGCAGAAAACTTCACTGCACCTCACGGGGAAGGTCACGCTCGCCAAGCTCTTCAAGTGGCAGGGTATAGAAGGTGTACCTGCTAAAGGAGGGGCGCACTACACCGCGCGTTTTGACACATGTGCTGGTGCGAATTGCAATCAACTGTTAGTTAACTCGCAACTCAAAGGCGTCAGTATTGATCTGCCTAGTCCCTGGGGGAAGCGTGCAGAGCAAGGGGTTAAGTTCCAGTTGCTGGCGAACATTGATGATAAGGGTACACAGTGGCGCTACAACTATGGCGATCGTGTGCGCGGCGTCAGCCGCGAAGTTGCGCAGGGGCAGTACAGTACTAGTATTGTTCTCGGCGGTGGCCGGCCGAACTACACAGGGATACCGGGGATTAGCGTCAGCGGAAGCTTGTCGAATATTGATCTTACCCGCTTGAGTGAATCGTCTGCTGGCGAAGGTGCTGGGGCAAGTGACTTTTTTGATCAAGTAAAAGTGGTCGATTTAGTACTGCGCAATGTTAAGGTGCTCTCGAACACGGTCGCGCATGCCGCGCTACGCGCTGAGCAGCTACGCGACCAGTGGCTCGTGCACCTAAAGAGTAAAATAGTGACAGGCACACTTTCTATTCCAAAGCGTGCCGATGGCGTCATTGGTGTGAACCTTAGCCGCTTGGTTTATAAAAGCGAGCCCGGTGGGGGCAAGAAGTCGTCGCAGCAATTGAACTCAAAACGCTGGCCGAAGCTTGATTTGAGTGTAGATCAGCTACAGTACAATGCGATGCAGCTCGGTGCTTGGCGTGCGCGAATGAGGCCAACGCGCTCAGGTTATCGTCTGGATAATGTCAGTGGCAGTATTGCAGGCACAAAAATTAGTGGGGATATCAGCTGGCAGGATGATAAACGCAGCGCTGTCAGTCACCTCAATTTAGCGGCCAAAGGCGGGGATTTTGGTGCGCTACTGGCTGCACTTGGCTACGGGAAAGTGCTTGAATCTCAAAGTGCTAATTTAAGCACAAACCTTTCGTGGCCTGGATACCCCTGGCAATTAGAGCAGGGGGCGCTCAATGGTCGATTGGCTTTTACCCTTGTAAAAGGGCGGGTGATTGAGGCGGGGACCTCAGCCAACTTTTTACGCCTTTTTGGTCTGCTGAATCTTAATACTGTGGTTAAGCGGCTCAAGTTGGATTTTTCAGATCTGACAGACAAAGGGGTGAGCTATGACAAGGTTAGCGCTAAGTACTACCTCAACAACGGCTTGGCAAGTAACGAGCAGCCTTTGGCGTTAGAGGGGCCCTCAGCGAGCGTTAAGATGTCGGGGACAATCAATTTTGCAACGCAGAGTTTGGAGCAGAAGATGGATGTCGCTATTCCACTGACCAGTAATGCACCGGTAGCGGCGCTCTTGCTATCGACGCCTCAAGTTGCTGCGGTCGCCTTTATCGTCGATAAGTTAATCGGCAAGCGTCTCTCTAAATTGACGTCATTACGCTATCACGTCACAGGTCCATGGGCCGAGCCGAAGATTAGCGTGATCAAACCTAAGAAGTAGCTGCTCGCGCAACGTGAGTGTGCGCGAGGCGATGGGTATCCCGTGTCAGGGATCAACAATCTTCCAGTTCGCGTAGGTATTTGAAGAGCTTTTTGCTACTAATTGGTTTTTTACCCGCGGCGATCTCGCGCTGAGTGTTGCGCACTAATTGGCGCAAGTGCTGGATATCAGTCTGGGGGTACTCATTGAGGATAACATCCATCATGCCCTGCTCATTGTTGATCAGGCGGTCGCGCCACTTCTCTAAGCGATGGAATTTCTTGTTGTACTCCTCGTGGGTTTCATCAAAACTGTTGAGGCTGTGTTGAATGGCTTCGGCATTCTCATAGCGCATCAGTTTTCCGATGTACTGGAAGTGACGCTTAAGTGCATTGCTGCGCGGCTTTAAGCGTTTTATTTCATCCAGTGCATCGCGCAGCTGATCGCGAATTTCAACTTTTTCCAGCTGGCCAGGCTTTAGCTGTGACAGCTTCACCCCAAGCTCTTGGAAAGCTTCCGCCTCGCGCTTTAGTTCGGAGCGGCTGACCCAATCGTCGTCTTCGTACTCCAGTGTTTCAAATTTATCGTTGTTCATTTCTCTACCCGTAAAAATATGTCGCAAGGCCTAGGAAGGCGAGAAAGCCAACGACATCGGTAATGGTTGTCAGCAGAACGCCACCGGCCAGTGCGGGGTCAATTCCCCACGCCTTGAGCAATAGGGGCAGTAGGGTACCAGAGAATGTCCCCGCGACTAAGTTAATTATGATTGCAAGGCCAATTATGAGCCCGATCGTGTAACTTTGAAACCATAAGTAGGAAACAGCGGCAACCACAAGTGCCCAGAGTAGGCCATTGAGTAGGCCAACCATGAGTTCACGATGGACCAGCCAGGTGGCGTTGGCTTTTTCAACTTGATCCAGTGCTTGGGCTCTGATCATGAGCGTCAACGTTTGGCTGCCTGCAATGCCGCCCATCGATGCGACAATGGGCATCAGCACAGCCAGAGCTACAACCTGATCAATGGTCTCTTGGAACAGGCCGATCACGGAGGAGGCAATGAGCGCCGTAATTAAGTTAATACCTAACCATACCGCGCGGCGCTTGCTGGTTTTCCACACTGGGGCGAAGGTGTCTTCGTCATCGTCTAAACCGGCCATACTCATCAGCGAGTGATCGGCGTCCTCGCGGATGACATCGACCACATCGTCGATTGTGATACGCCCAAGGAGTTTTCCATCTTCACCGACAACCGGGGCTGAGACTAAGTCATGCTGCTCGAAGAGCAGTGCGACATCGTGATCGGTCATATCGGCGGGAATCGGCTCGACTTCGGTTATCATCATTTCGCGGACCGTCGCATCGGGGTCAGATACGAGGAGTTTAGTCAGCGGTAGAATTCCGATGTAAGCCTCTTTGCGGCGGCTGACCACAAAGAGGCTGTCAGTCATCTCTGGTATTTCATCGTGGCGCCTGATGTAACGCAACACGGTTTCAACAGTAATATCGGGCCGGATCGTCACGGTATCCGTGTTCATCAAACCACCGGCGGTGTCCTCTGGAAACTGCAGGACTTCTTCAACGCGCTCGCGGTTCTGTTTATCCATTACCTTGAGCACTTCGTGCATCACGGTATCGGGTAATTGCTGTAGCAGGTCGGCGAGGTCATCGGTGTCGAGTGATTCTGCGATGGCGACGACTTTACTGTAATCCATACGGCTTAGGATGTCCGCTTGAATATCGTCACTTAAATGCTGTAGAACCGCCCCTTCATGATCGGCGCGGATCAACTTCCACAGAATGCGGCGTTCCTTAGGGGGGGATTTTTCTAGGAGCTGGGCGACTTCGACAGGTTGCAGTGTGTTGTTGAGGGTAAAGCGTATTTGTTGAAAAGCGCCACTGTCGAGCGCCTGCGTTAACTTATCTAACTCGGATACGTTCTCTCGCTGATTCATAAATAGAATAAACTCAACTGCAATTAATCGTTTATCCGCAAGTATAGCGAAATAGCAGGCTCAGGTGTGCAGTGGATGAATAATTATTCAGCTTCGTCGAAGCGGTTGTCGATCAGAGCGCTAATCGCAGCGATTGCTTCAGCTTGATCGTCACCACTGGCGCGGATTTGAAGGACTGTACCTTTGGTCGCCGCAAGCATCATCAGCGACATAATGCTTTTTCCATCAACACAGGTTTCACCTTTGGCAATTTTAATATCGCTGGCGTATTTAGTGGTGACAGAGACTAATTTTGATGCTGCGCGGGCGTGCAGTCCCAGCTTATTAATGATTTCGATGTCTACAGCGTGCATTTACCGGTCCTTTCGGTGCTCTGGGCAAGAACTTAATGCCCTTGAGTTAAGTGTGTAAATGAACGGCAATATAGCACGTCTGTGTGCGTGCTACACCGCTTTGTGCCCGGCTAATTGTGTGCTGTGAGGCTCAGTGTATGCTTCAACGCTCCATCAAACTGTCTTGTGGTGTGCGATGCTTCTTGACTGCTTTGGCGTTTTGGCGGTACTGGTATTGGTAGTCGGCTTTTGCCCGATTGAGTTTGGCATCGAGTTTGGAGCGCAAGAAGAACTTGAGTACAAAGAAAAAAGGCAGGGCCGGTGTCAGTGACAGCGCGGAGAAGAGCAGTGGCAGCGGCATACCAAACGTCCGGTTATCTTTGGCGAGGGTGGCAAAAGCGAACCACAAGTTTAGCGTGTTGCCAAGGGTGACCATGACAAATACTGAGAGTGCTAAAGTGTTTGGCGCTTCATCTGGGCCGCGATACAGGGATACAAGCAGCGCAATGCTACAGCCAAGGATCGCGAAAAAACTCAGCAGCCTTACGATAGCTTCGCGCTGGCTGATAAAGCCGAAAGGTGAGATATACTCCCACAGCGTGTTGCGACGAGGGCTAAAGCCATGGCTGTGCTCTCTAATAATGCTCTGAAGGGTATTTTCGAACGCTTGGCGTGTATCGACCGTCGTGTTCACGGCGCCTCCTTCGTTAAGTGTTTACTGTCTCACGTTAAGTGGGGTAGGTGCCGCGTTAAGGATGCACGGGGCCTAATTCTCGGTGAGAGAGTGAGATGCTATCCATGCTGGCGTTAAAGTGCGCTGCCAGTTTCTCGGCAACGAATACAGAGCGGTGGTGGCCACCTGTACAGCCTAGGGCGACGGTCACATAACGGCGGTTGTTGTCTTTAAAGTGCGGCAACCACTTCTCAAGGTACCCTTTGATATCATCTACCATTTCGCAGACGTCTGTTTGACGTGATAAAAATTCGACAATGGGTTGCTCAGTGCCGTTGTAATGGCGCAGTTCTGGTACCCAGTAGGGATTGGGAAGAATACGTAAATCGTAGACGATATCGCTGTCTAGCGGCACACCATATTTGAAACCGAAAGAAGTGAATTGCAGTGAAAGGCTTTGTTGGCGGCGCTCGCAGACGCGTACTTTAATCACATCGCGCAGTTCATAGAGTGACATGCGCGTGGTGTCTACGCGCAGTGAGGCCATATCAGACAGCGGCGCTAATATCTCATTTTCTAGGACAATAGCTTCATTTAATCCGCTGGCATGTGCATCCATCGGGTGGCGTCTGCGCGTGGCGCTAAAACGCTGAATCAAGACCTCGTCACTGGTATCTAAATAAATGAAGTCCACTTCAATGTCGCTGTATTGATCTTGGATCTTACGTAAGATGCCGGCCAGCTCATCGAGTTTGCCACTGGCGTTACGCGCGTCAATACACAGCGCTATTTTATCGTGGCAGGCATCGGCACTGTTGATCAGGTAATCAGTGGTGTGCAGCAGTAGGTCTGTCGGTAAGTTATCAATGCAGTAGTAGCCTAAATCCTCGAGAACTTGAATTGCGGTGCTTTTTCCCGAGCCTGAGCGGCCACTAATGATAATAAGTTTCACCGCGTTACCTACTGCCCCAATTTGATCAAGGTTTGATAGAGTTCATCGTGGCTCTGGCAGGCCCTCAATGCGTTGCGATTATCTTCGCTATTAAAGAGCTGTGCGAGTTCAGCTAGTGTGCTTAAGTGTTCGTCACAGCAGTTGCTGGGAACGACCAGAGAGAATATTAGGTCGACTTTCTTGCCGTCGATGGCATCGAAGTCAATTGGCTGTTCAAGTTTTAAAAACACAGCGCCGACGTTGGCGAGGTTTTCAACTCGACAGTGAGGAATAGCGACTCCTTCGCCGATGCCCGTGCTGCCCAGTCGCTCTCGCTCAATTAAGCCGTCGAAGATATCTTCTTGTGGAATGTTGCCAGCGGCATCGCAAATGATGCCGCTGATGTATTCTAGGGTTCTCTTTTTACTCCCGCCAGAATGATTGACAACAGTGAGGGATGGCGAGAGTAAGTGTTTGAATGGCATAGTCGTTACGTTTATTTATGGCTCTTGATTTTTTCTTTGTGGCGGATTACTTGGCGGTCGAGTTTGTCGACCAGGCAATCGATCGCCGCATACATGTTGTCTTGTTCGTCAGAGGCAAACACTTCCTTGCCGACTAAATGGAGATCAGCCTCGGCCTTGTGACGCGTCTTTTCGAGACTCAGGGTGACTTGAACGTTGGTGATATGGTCAAAGTGGCGCTCGAGCTTGGCAAACTTATTGTGGACGTACTCTGTTAATGCTTCAGTTAAGTCGACGTGGTGACCTGTGACATTAATTTGCATAATTATCTCCTTTATGACCTATGCGGTAAGTACTAGGCTTTTCAGCCTAAGCGTTTTCGTTCGTTTGACGGCGCAATGCCCATAGCTTCCCGGTATTTCGCAATAGTGCGCCTTGCAACGTTTATTCCCTCTGACTCTAACAGTAGCGCTATTTTGCTGTCGCTCAAGGGTTTTTTAGGGTTTTCATCTTGCAGCAGGCGCTTGATCAGGGCGCGAATTGCTGTAGAGGAGGCTGCACCACCGTCTGAAGTGCTAACGTGGCTAGAGAAAAAGTACTTCAGCTCGTAGATACCATTGGGTGTGTGCATGTATTTTTGTGTTGTCGCTCTAGAGATGGTGGACTCGTGCATATCGATCGCCTCAGCGATGTCTTGTAGCACCATGGGCTTCATCGCCAGCTCGCCGTGCTCGAAAAATTCGATCTGGCGCTCTAGAATTTGGTTTGAAACCTTGAGCAAAGTGTCGTAGCGGCTCTGGATACTCTTGATCAGCCAGCGCGCCTCTTGCAAGTGATTCTTGAGGTATGTGTTCTGCTCACTGTTGTCAGCACGTTTGATCAGGTCTGCGTAGGTGCTGTTAATGCTGAGGTTAATTTTGTTGTCGGCGTTGAGTCGCACGCGCCAAAGACCTTCCACTTTTTCCACAAAGACATCGGGGATGATGTACTCGGCTTTATTTGGGGTGATGGCGGCGCCAGGTTGTGGATTCAAGCTCAAGATAAGCTCGATGCTCTGCTGTAAACTGCGCTCAGAAATACGCATTTTGCGCATGATCTTTTTAAAGTCGCGGCTGCCAAGCGCCTGGATGTGTTCAGTGACAATAGTTTTAGCGTGTTCCAACATGGGAGTTGCGCTGTCAAGCTGCGCGAGTTGAATGCTTAAGCACTCGCTGAGGCTGCGCGCACCAACCCCAACGGGATCGAACTGTTGAATGCGCCTTAATACCGCTTCGATTTCGTCGAGCTCAACCTGTTGTAACTCTGGGTTGCTGCTGCGGGTGAACAGTTGCAAGATATCTTCGAGCTCTGTACGCAGGTAACCCTCGTTGTCGATACCATCAATAATACTCTCGCCAATAAGGCGGTCGAGCTCGCTCAAAGGTGTTAAGTTTAACTGCCACTCCAAGTGATCGAGTAGAGAGTCTTCAGAGGTATCATTGGACTCCATGTTCTCGTCGCGTTGTGCCCCACTTGGGGAGCTAGCGCCGTGTTGGAAGGTATCGTCCCAACTGCTGTCCGTTGAAAGCTCTTCTGGAATATCGTTGTTCCACTCGGCCGTGCTATCTGTTGGTGTCAGTTCGCTGTCGCTCTCTGCACTGGCCGATTTGACCTCGATGTGCTCGCGCTCTTTATCGTCCATCGACTGCACGGGGGCATCGCTTTGGTGCTCCTCTTCAGCCTCTAGTAGTGGGTTGCTCTCAAGTGCTTGCTGGACTTCTTGTTGCAGGTCAATGGTCGATAACTGCAGCAGTTTAATCGCCTGCTGCAGCTGGGGTGTCATGGACAGATTTTGTCCAATTTTTAGTTCTAAAGACTGTTTCATATAAGCTACAACGATACTCTAAAAAACGCCGGATGCAATGGCGCGCGCTCAATCAAAGTGAAAATTTATCGCCTAAATATGCACTTCTCACTTGCTCGTTGGCCAAAATCTGGCTCGGAGTTCCAGACGCTAAAATTACACCGTCGTTGACGATGTAAGCTTTTTCGCAAATATCGAGTGTTTCACGCACGTTGTGGTCTGTGATTAATACTCCGATACCTTTGCTTTGAAGGTGCAATATTGTCTGCTTTATATCGTTTACTGAAATTGGGTCAACCCCGGCGAAAGGTTCATCCAGTAGGATGAAACTGGGCTCACTCGCGAGGGCGCGGGCGATTTCAACGCGGCGTCGTTCACCACCGGAGAGGCTCATGCCGAGGGTCTTGCGGATATGCTGAATACTGAACTCTTCAAGCAGAGACTCAAGTTTATCTAGGCGCTCTGCCTTGTTGAGTTCTCTGCGCATTTCGAGAATGCCCAGAATGTTGTCTTCGACGCTTAACTTACGAAAAATCGACGCTTCTTGAGGAAGGTAGCCGATACCGTTGCGCGCGCGCTGATGCATCGCCATGTCGGTCATGTCGGTGTCGTCCATGGAAATCTGGCCATTGTCAGCGTTGACTAGGCCGACAATCATGTAGAAGCAAGTGGTCTTACCTGCACCGTTAGGGCCGAGCAGACCAATGACTTCACCACTGTGGATTTCCATACTGACATCGCGTACGACTGGACGGCGCTTATAGGATTTTGCGAGATGTGTAGCACTGAGTTTCATGCGCTATTTTTGTCCTTTGGGCTGGATAATCATTTTGACACGCTGTTTGCCGCCCGTTGCTTTGACCACGGCTTTATCCATGTAGTAAACCACCTTTTCACCGCTGAATTTGTCGTTATCTTGCTCAACTTTAGCGTTGCCAGTGATAGTCACCGTTTGCTCTGCTAACAGGTACACCATCTTGCTACCGAAGGCGTGAGTGAGCGGTTTGCCTTTTTGTTGCTGCTGTTGAAAGGTCGCCGGGGCGCCATATGTAATCATTTTAGAGATCTCGCCGGCTTTATCGCGGTAGATCTCTAATTTTTTGCCCGTGATTTTCATCGTGCCCTGCACGACTTTGACTGCCCCTGTGAGTACCGTCAAGCCAGAGTTTTCGTCCATGCTTGCGCTATCTGCGTTGACATCAATCGGCTGGTTGCGGTCGCTAGGCAGTGCCAGCGCCAGTGGCGCGAGCAGTAGCGAGAGGGTGGCGAGGAGAATCTTAGTTTTCATAAATAATCCCTTTTACGTTATTTTCTAGGGTGATCCTTTTAAGGGTTAGATCCGCGTGAAGGCCTACCGCATTGACGGTACTGCCGTTGGCGCGAACAATTTCAACCGGGTCTTTGGTGCTGATCTGCTCGTTTTTTCTATCGTAGCGCAGTGTAGCACTGCGCAGCTCAGTCGCAACTTGATCCTGTGCCTTCTGCTCAACTAATACGTTGTCGCGAAAGGTAATAGGGCCTTTGTTGTCCTCGGCACTGGCGTTGCGCGATCGAATCGTGTTGTAGTTTTGGCTGTTGAGGTAATCGCTCATGACAGGCTGTTCAAACAGCGTGACGCCGCGGTAGCGATCGTGTTCTAAAGTATCGGCATCTAGCGTTTGGCTCAATTTTCCCTGTTGGTCGAAACGGCGAAACTTGGCATCGCTGACGAAGAAGTCGATTTTACTGTCGGTCACTTTCGCTTGCTGTTGAGGGGTAATGCTCTGCAAGGGGCTCTCGAAATAATAGAGCGCGGCGCCGATCAAAAGGGCAATCGAGAGATATATTTGCAGCTTGCGGCGTTTGTTTTGCATATCACTCAAACTCTGTATAGCTCTGCTGGAGCAACCCTTTAGCATCGAGTATGGCCTCGCAAAACTCGCGCGCGGCACCGCTGCCACCTTGCCGACTGGTGCACCAGTCAGCTTGCCCTATCACGAGCGGGTGACCATTGGGGACAGTGGCGCCAAAGGCGGCGGCTTTAATCGCTGCTAGATCAGGTAAGTCATCACCGATGTAGGCGACTTGGCTGAGAGAGTAGTTGTGTGTACTGCACAGCTCTTCAAGCGCGACGAGCTTGTCGTCACGGCCCTGGTAGAGGTAGCTCACGCCCAGAGATTTGGCGCGGCGCTCCACCTGTGAAGAGCTGCGTCCTGTGATTATTGCAGTCTCGACACCTTGCTGTTGCAGCATTTTCAGGCCAAGCCCATCCAAGGTATTGAAGGATTTGATCTCGCTGCCATCGTTCAGAAAATAGAGGCTGCCATCTGTCATAATGCCATCGACATCAAAGGCTGCTAATTTGACATTCGCCACTGCAGCACGCAGTGTGTTGTTGCTAATTTTTTTCACTAGAGTACACCTGCTTTTAACATATCGTGCATATTTAGAGCGCCGATTGGGCGATTGTCATCATCGGTGGCCAACAGCGCGCCAATGCTTTTGCGCTGCATGATTTGCAATGCTTGCGCGGCTAACATCTGTGGGTTGATCGTGGCGGCGCCAGTGGTCATTACATCGTCAATCAAGGCGCGCTTTAAATCAATGTCGCTGTCTAGTGTGCGCCTCAAGTCACCGTCGGTAAAAATGCCGACTAACTTTCCCTCATCATCAACTACAGCGGTCATCCCTAAACTCTTCTGGGTGATTTCGACCAGCGCTTTGGTTAAAAGTGTCCCTGTGTTTACACAGGGAATATCACGGCCTGTGTGCATGATGTCTTCGACTTTTAACAATAGCTGTCTGCCAAGGCTGCCCCCGGGGTGCGAGAACGCGAAGTCCTCAGCGTTGAAACCCTTTGCTTCCAGTAGTGCGATGGCAAGCGCATCTGCCAGTGCCAGTTGCGCTGTAGTACTCGATGTTGGTGCTAAGTTGAGCGGGCAGGCTTCTTTGGTAACGCCGGTGTTAAGATTGAAATCTGCCATTTTAGAGAGTGTAGAGGCAGGATTTGAAGTGATGCTTATGAGCGGTGTGCCCATGCGCTTAAGCAGTGGCAGAATCGCCTTTAACTCTTGAGCTTCACCGGAGTTTGAAAGCGCGAGCACCACATCATCCGAGGTTATCATGCCCATGTCACCGTGGCTGGCCTCACCTGGGTGTACAAAAAATGAGGGGGTGCCTGTGCTCGCTAAGGTGGCGGCAATTTTAGAACCTATGTGGCCTGATTTACCCATGCCCGTCACAATAACGCGGCCGTTACACTGCAGAATTAATTCACAGCTGTGGCTGAAATTTTCATCCAAAACGTGTTTGAGGTCGCTGACAGCTTCGGCTTCCAAAGCGATCGTGCGGCGGGCAGATTCGAGAAAGGTTTTGCTCTGTGGCATGCTGGTTCTCAATGTCGGATCAAAAGTGAGTGATTTTATCGTGTTGTGCTGCTGATGTACAAAAGCATCATGTACAGCATATAGATTGCTAACAGCAGTAAGCCCTCGGGGCGTTTAATGGCCGGGGGGGTGCGGGTAAAGCAGAAAATCAACAGCGCAGCACTCAGTGCGAGCATTAACAGGTAATCCCGGCTGAAAACATCGCTTTGCATGGTGATTGACCCGGCGAGCCCAGGAATTGCCATGACGGCTCCCAAGTTAAAAATATTGGAGCCGACAACGTTGCCGATGGCAATATCGTGATGACCTTTGAGTGCGCTGGCAATGGAAGCCGCTAGTTCTGGTAAGCTGGTGCCGATGGCGACAATTGTCAGGCCGATGACAAGATCGGAAACCCCGAGTGCCTGGGCAATTTCAGTCGCCCCCCAAACCAGTGCTTTTGAGCTGGCAACGAGCAGCGCAAGCCCTAGTACTAGCCAAAAGATAGCTTTTGCCGTTGTGGTGTCTGGCACATCTTCATCGTGGGTGTCGCCTTCCTCACGTTGCGTACGTGAGAAAAAAAGCAGTGAACCGATAAGGGCTGCAAATAGCAGCAGAGCGTCAAAGGTGTCCAGACGTAGATTGTAGAGCAGGGCGCCGGCCAGCACAGTGACACCCAGCATTAAAGGGAGCTCTTTGCTGCGTACCGCTTGCTTGACAGGCAGTGGCGCTATCATCGCCGTTACGCCTAACACGAGTGCGATGTTGGCGATATTTGAACCTAAGGCGTTGCCGATAGCTAATTCTCCACTGTCGTCTAGTGTCGCCATGATGGAAACTAGGATTTCGGGCGCGGAGGTGCCAAAGGCAACGATCGTTAGACCGATGAGCATTGGCGACATGCCAAAAATTTTGGCGCTACCGGCGGCACCGTAGACGAATTTGTCGGCGCTCCAAACGAGCAGCACCAAGCCGAGTACTAAACTGACAACGGGATACAGCATAAAATAAGAAGATTCACTGATAAAACAACTATTAGACCAGAAATGTATAAGGGTGCAAGGAAAAAGCACCTGTGGCACAGCAATTAACAGTGCTGATGCTTCTACATCCTCAGGCGCAGTGCTACAATCCGCCACTTTCTCGATTCTGATGGATTTTTGCACGCCTCACACACGGAATTTTGTGCCCGGCGGTGAACTCGCGCAGCACCGCAGTGTCGATGTTAACGTGGCCGCTTTTTGCGCCGGTGCGCTGATGTTATTCCAGGCTTAACCCATTTTTGACCTGTACCGGCCTACACTGGCAAGCCATCCGAGCGCTAACAAAATTTGCAAGGTAAATTAGTCGTGCAGAACATAGTAGAGATAGAACATCTCGCTTTTGATCGCGGTTCGCGAGCTATTTTTAAAGATATTAGCCTGGTGGTTCCCAAGGGTAAAATTACTGCCATTATGGGGCCTTCAGGCACAGGTAAGACGACGCTGCTGAAAATGATCGGCGGTCAGCTGCGCCCTAAATCAGGGATTGTGCGGCTTGAAGGTGTCGAGCTGACATTGCTAAAACGCGCAAAGCTCTTCGAGGTGCGAAAGCGCATGGGCATGCTTTTTCAAAGCGGCGCGCTTTTCTCTGATATGAGTGTATTTGAGAATGTCGCATTCCCACTGCGTGTGAATACCTCGCTCGATCATGAATTGATCCGCGATATGGTGTTGCTCAAATTGAACGCTGTCGGACTGCGCGGTGCGCATCAACTGATGCCCAGTGAGCTTTCCGGCGGCATGGCGCGCCGCGTTGCACTGGCGCGGGCAATTGCACTAGACCCAGATATCGTGATGTACGATGAGCCTTTTGCCGGCCAAGATCCTATTGGGATGGGTGTCTTAGTTAACTTGATCAAGAAGCTAAATACAGGGCTCGGACACACGAGTATTATTGTCTCCCACGATATTCAGGAGACCATGAGCATCGCCGATAACGTAATTATTCTTTCAGATGGTTATGTATTGGCCAGCGGTACACCTGACGAGTTACAGGCCAGCGAATTAGATCAAGTACAGCAATTTATTAATGGACACCCCGATGGTCCGGTGCCATTTCACTATCCGGCCGTGCCATTGATGAGCGATTTGGTGGGCGGTGTGCAATGAGTGGAAACTGCAAGAATTGTATAAACGGCACAGTGCTGGGAGGCGTATTTAAAGGATGTTAGATTTTCTTGCTGCCACAGGGCGCAGTGGGCTCAATACTCTGGCCGGGTTTGGTCGCGCTTGGTTTATGTTGTGGCATGCGCTGGTCGCAATACCACAGCCGCGTGCGCACTTTCCTTTGCTGATACGACAGCTTTATGCTGTCGGGGTTAAATCGCTGCTGATTATAGTTGTCTCGGGGCTTTTTATTGGCATGGTGTTAGGGCTTCAGGGATATACGATCTTAGTTGATTTCGGCTCTGAACAATCAGTTGGACAGATGGTGGCGCTGAGCTTAGTGCGAGAGCTTGCGCCTGTGGTAACGGCGCTACTTTTCGCAGGGCGCGCAGGCTCTGCGTTGACTGCCGAAATTGGTTTGATGAAAGCTACTGAACAGCTTGCATCCTACGAGATGATCGGTGTCGATCCTCTACGGCGTATCGTTTCGCCGAGGCTATGGGCTGGATTTATTTCAATGCCCGTACTGTCGATGATTTTTGCGATTGTCGGCGTTTACGGCGGAGCACTAGTTGGCGTTGAATGGTTGGGGATTTACAGCGGCTCTTTCTGGGCTAATATGCAAAGTGCTGTAGATTTTAATGACGATGTGATCAATGGTGTCATCAAAGCCACGGTGTTTGGTGTCGTCGTGACATGGATTGCACTCTATCAGGGGATGGAGTCAATTCCGACCTCTGAGGGTATCTCACAGGCGACAACGCGCACTGTTGTCTACGCCTCGCTGAGTATACTCGCCCTGGATTTTGTTTTAACAGCTCTGATGTTTGGAGATCTTTAATATGCACTCTCGCGGTGTTGAAATTTTTGTTGGTTTTTTCTTGGTCTGCGGACTGCTTGCGGCAATTGGCTTGGCATTGACGGTTAGTGGACTGACGTTTAACAGTAAAGAGGGCTACAAAGTGTACGCTCACTTTGAAAACATTGGTGGCTTGACGCGCAAAGCTAAAGTTGCGATGTCGGGCGTGCAAATCGGTACTGTCACGGATATATCGATCGATCCTGAGAGTTTGACGGCGGTGGTCGAAATGGAAATTTTTAATGAGGTGAATTACCTCAGTGCTGATAGCTCAGTGCAAATCTTGACCTCTGGGCTACTCGGCGGTCAGTACCTTGGAATTTCAGTGGGTGCAGAAGATGAAATGCTGCAAGAGGGTGGGATCATTGAAGATACTCAGTCCGCACTGGTGCTCGAAGAGCTAATCGGTCAATTCCTGTTTAACCAAGTGAGCGAGTAGGAGTCACTATGAAATATTTTAACATCTTTGTCGCTGCGTTATTTTCACTGTCTTTATCCAGTGCCGCTAATGCTCAGTGGCAAGCAGCTGCTGATCAAGTGGATATCTCAATCAAGAAAATGCTAGAGCAGGCGACGCCTTACCGCGGCGATGCTGAGAGTGATTTGAGTGGACTTTATGCTGAACTCGACCGGATCTTAAGCCCAAATGTCGACTTCCCCTATATTTCTAAGGTTGTGATGGGCAAATACTATCGTAAAGCTTCGAGTGAGGATAAGAGCAAGTTTGTTGAGACTTTCAAACACACCTTAATCAAGACATACGGCAAAACCTTGGTAAAGTTTGACATTGACAGCTATAGCTTTATCAAGCCGCGCAAAGCTAGCCCGCAGCCAGACAAGCAAAAAGTCTCGGTGGAAGTGAAGTCGACCAAAGGGCAAAAATACATTATCAGTAACTATATGGTGCTTAAAGAAGGTGAGTGGAAGCTTGTCAATGCGGTACTCGATGGCTTTAATCTGCGCGTGACCTTTAAAAATCAATTTGCCAAAATGGCTCAAGACAGCAAGCGCGACATTAGTGCTGTCGTGGCGAATTGGTCCAAGGCGATAGATTGAGCAGGGTTTTAGCAATGCAAGACTTACGTCATGAGGGTGAACATCTTTTCTTAAGTGGCGATATCACTTCGGTGAGTGCACAGCAGTATCGCGATCGGCTAGAGAGCGTACTGATGCAAGTGAGTGATCAGCTCTATGCCGATTTTAGTGCTGTCGGCCATGTCGATACCAGCGTGTTGGCGCTGTGCTTGTCATTGCAGCGCCAAGCGAAACAGTGCGGTTTTAAGTTGCACTTTTGTAATGTCAGTTCACAAATGATCTCTATCGCTGAGTCCGTAGGACTCGGTGAACTCTTCGCATAGGAAGGCTGTTTTAGCGCAACAGATGCTAAGCTAAGCAAGTATTCTTGGCAACAGCCCATTCAACGCCAATTTAGGGTTGTTTTAGGTGTTGCATTTCGCCTCCTTTTTAAAATGCGCCATCGCCTTTTCGACAGAATTTGGGTATGATTTGGCTAATTTTTTTGCGGATATTCTACACCTTCTTCTTACACGCTCTCGCACTGTGGCAATACGGTTGTACTTTTCTCGGTGAAAGGTACCACGTGACTGTGTGCTCTGAATGGTTAGAAATCCCTTGCACCGCGCGAATCACGCCGCGCTGTAGGACGCACCGCAAATCCCTATTTATCACTTTTAGCAAGATGTTGGAGCAGTGAATGCAGGCTCATGAAGTAAAGCAGATTATCGAATCGCACATCCAGGGCGCTGAGGTCGAGACCGCCGGCGAAGGTTGCAACTTTGAAGTTCAAGTTGTCAGTGAACAGTTTGAAGGCCTGATGCCTGTTAAGCGTCAGCAGTTAGTTTACAAATGCGTTGAGCAGCAAATTGCCGACGGTACGATTCACGCGCTGACCATCAAAGCGTACACCCCCGCACAATGGGAAAAACTGCAAGGTTAACAGGCTACACTATGGATAAGTTTACAATTGAAGGTGGTGTTTGCCTTCGCGGTGATGTGCGTATTTCAGGCGCTAAGAATTCAGCGCTACCCATTATTTCCGCAATGCTGCTGACCAGAGAGACCTTTGTGATCGATAACCTGCCAGATCTGCAGGATGTCAATACTATGCTTAAGCTCCTAACCCGTATGGGTGTGAGTGTTGAGCGTAGCGGTGATATGCAAGTCAGCGTCAGCGCAGGCAGTATCGAGAGCTATAGCGCACCTTATGACTTGGTCAAGACAATGCGCGCTTCTATTTTGGTACTCGGGCCTCTGTTGGCACACTTTGGTGAGGCTGAAGTATCACTGCCTGGTGGCTGTGCTATTGGAAGTCGCCCAGTTGATTTACACATCCGTGGCCTCGAGGCGATGGGTGCTGAGATCAAAGTAGAAGAGGGCTATATTCGTGCGCGCTGCGATGGCCGCCTCAAAGGTGCCAAGATTTTCTTTGACACCGTGACGGTGACAGGCACAGAAAATATCCTGATGGCAGCGACACTCGCCCAGGGGCAGACGATCATTGAAAACGCTGCTAAAGAGCCAGAGGTTACCGATTTAGCTGAGTGCTTGATTGCTATGGGAGCTGATATCCAAGGCGCAGGCACAGATACTATTACGATCAACGGTGTTGAGTCGCTCAAAGGTGGGCAACACAGTGTCGTCGCCGATCGCATTGAAACAGGTACTTACCTCGTTGCTGCAGCGATGACAGGTGGAAAAATCAAGACCACAGCGACACGCCCTGATATTCAAGAAGCGGTGTTGCAAAAGCTTATCGAAGCAGGTGCGACCATCGAAACGGGTGATGATTGGATCAGTCTAGACATGCAGGGCAAACGCCCTAAAGCGGTCAACATCACGACAGCGCCCTACCCCGCTTTCCCGACGGATATGCAGGCGCAGTTTGCAGCACTCAACTGTGTTGCAGAGGGTTCTAGTCATATAAAAGAGACTATTTTCGAGAACCGCTTCATGCATATGCAAGAGATGATTCGCATGGGAGCTCGTATCTTGATTGATGGAAATACAGCGACGATAGAAGGTGCGACCGACCTCAAAGGGGCACCTGTAATGGCCACTGATTTACGCGCATCAGCAAGTCTTGTGATGTTGGCGCTGGCCGTTGAAGGCGAAACGTGTATCGATCGTATCTACCATATCGATCGCGGCTACGAGAGTATCGAAGAGAAGTTCCAAGGGCTAGGTGCGAAGATTACCCGTATCAGTGCCTAGGACGAACAAAACGGCGCCAGCAGCTAAACTTACACTGGCGCCAGGCTAGATTTGAGAGATCATGAAAAAAGAACAGCTAACCATCGCCTTGTCAAAGGGGCGTATTCTCAAAGAGACGCTTCCACTGCTGGAAGCGGCAAACATCATACCCAGCGAAGATATCTACAGCAGCCGTAAGCTGATTTTTGATACCAATCACAGCAACATCAAACTGGTGGTGATCCGCGCGACAGACGTGCCGACTTATGTTGAGTACGGCGGTGCAGATATGGGAATCGCAGGCAAGGATGTGCTGATGGAACACGGTGGTGAAGGGCTCTATGAGCCGCTGGATCTAGAGATTTCTAAGTGCAAACTGATGGTCGCCGCGATGGCCGGTGCCGAACCGATCCAGGGGCGGATGCGCGTGGCAACTAAGTTTGTCAATGTCGCCAAGCGCTACTTTGCAGAGCGCGGCCAACAGATCGATGTCATTAAGCTGTACGGTGCGATGGAGCTCGCACCCATTATGGGCTTAGCCGATCGCATCGTCGACATCGTCGATACTGGCAATACTATGCGAGCTAATGGTCTAGAGCCTACGGAATTTATCGCCAACGTCAGTTCACGTCTTGTCGTGGGTCAGGCGCCTATGAAGCTTAAACACCGCCAGATTCAGCCTATTTTGGATATGCTGAGTGAGGCCATCATCGCCCGTCGCGAGGAGGCCTAGCATGGCACTGCAAATAACACAGCTCGACGCTAACAGCGATGATTTTGAACAGCAAATGTCTGAGTTACTCGCTTGGGAGTCTGTTTCGGATAGTGGTGTAAATCAGGTCGTTGATGAGATCCTTAGTCAAGTCAAAGCCCGTGGTGATGACGCGCTGATTGAATACACGAATAAATTCGACATGACAGCGGCGACCTCTATGGCCGATCTTGAGCTCAGTCGCACTCAACTTGAAGAAGCTCTGGAGCGTATTTCGCCGACGCAGCGCGAGGCCTTGCAAAAAGCTGCGGATCGAGTGCGCAGCTACCACGAGAAACAAGCTGATAAGTCTTGGCAGTACACCGAGGAAGACGGAACAGTACTCGGACAGAAGATTACACCGCTCGATCGCGTTGGGGTTTACGTACCGGGTGGAAAGGCCGCGTATCCGTCTTCAGTGATTATGAATGTTATTCCCGCACATGTTGCCGGCGTGACCGAGATCATCATGGTTGTGCCGACACCCAATGGAGAGTTGAATGACATCGTACTGGCCGCAGCTGCTGTGGCTGGTGTCAGCCGTGTTTTCACGATAGGTGGAGCGCAAGCTGTCGCCGCACTCGCATACGGTACGCAAACTATCCCTAAAGTCGATAAGATTACAGGCCCTGGCAATATCTACGTTGCCACGGCCAAAAAATCTGTGTTTGGCATCGTGGGTATCGACATGATTGCCGGCCCCTCGGAAATCCTAGTGATTGCAGATGGTAAGACAGATCCAGATTGGCTGGCGATGGACTTGTTTTCACAGGCTGAGCACGATGAACAGGCACAATCTATCTTGGTCTGCCCAGACCAGGCATATATGGATAAAGTTGCGCACAGCATGAATAAGTTGTTGCCTACCATGGAGCGCGAGGCAATTATTACTCAGTCGATTAACAACCGCGCCGCTTTTATCAAAGTTGACAGCCTTTCACAGGCAGCGCAAGTGTGTAACCGCGTTGCACCTGAGCACTTGGAAATCTCTGTGGAAAACCCCGAGGCATTGCTGCCAGAAATTCGCCACGCCGGTGCAATTTTCATGGGGCGCTACACCGCAGAAGCTCTCGGTGATTACTGTGCAGGTCCCAATCACGTATTGCCAACATCGGGTACAGCACGCTTTTCATCCCCCTTGGGTGTATACGATTTCCAAAAGCGCTCTTCTATTATTCAGTTCTCGGAGCAGGGGGCGAGTGATATTGGTCCTGTGGCCTCTGTGCTAGCCCGCGGTGAGAGCTTGACTGCTCACGCGCGCTCTGCCGAGTACCGGATTAAATCTTAGTCGTGTATTCAACACAAAAGGCCGCTCAAATGAGCGGCTTTTTTGTGCCAGTTCAAATGTTTAGATCAATTAATTCATCGCGTGCCGTGACACGCCTTGCACTATTTGTTATCTATAATCATGGCTTAACGCTCTTTTTCCACTGATAGTAGGGGACGTAATGACACAGGATAAGGCGCATTTGGGAAGCCCGTTACAGGGTTTAAAAGTGCTTGAACTTGGCCACTTTATCGCGGCACCGCACTGTACGCGGCTGATGGCTGATTTAGGGGCACAGGTAATCAAGGTTGAACCACCGGGAAAAGGAGACCCGATTCGAAACTGGGGCATGATGCGCGATGGCAATACCTTGTGGTGGTCAGTACACGGGCGCGGCAAGCAGTGTATAACCCTCAACTTGAAGGACCCGCAGGGGATCGCACTGGCTAAATCACTGATTGCAGAAGTGGATATCGTGGTGGAGAACTTTCGCCCGGGGCAGTTGGCAAAGTGGGGGTTGAGTTTTGAGGCGATGCAGCAGGTTAATCCCGGGGTGATTTTAGTCCATATATCAGGTTACGGGCAGACGGGGCCTTATAAAGATAGAGTCTCTTTTGGTGCTATTGGAGAGGCTTTTGGCGGCCTGCGCTACTTAACCGGCTATCCCAAAGAAGAGAGTGAGCTGCCCCCGGTAAGAACGGGTGTGAGCCTTGGAGATAGTTTGACCGGGATGTTTGGAGTAATAGGTGCGCTCAGCGCTGTCTATCAGCGCGATGTGAGCGGCAGCCCTGTCGGGCGCGAGATAGATGTCGCGCTCTATGAATCTGTCTTCAGTTTGATGGAGGGGGCGCTGCCGGAATACGGCGAGTTCGATGCGGTACGCCATCCCACCGGCTCTGCAATTCCCACCGCTGCGCCCTCGAATACCTACCGCACTAAAGATGAAAAGTGGATCGCTATCGGCGCCAACGGCGACAATATTTTCAAGCGTCTGTGCAACTTGATTGGCCATCCCGAGATTGGCGAGAGCGACGCCTACGATAACAATCAAAAGCGCTGCGCTAACGCCAAGTTACTCGATGCCGTCATAGAGCGCTGGACGCTGACCCAAACGGCGCTCGAGGCAGAGCGGATTCTGCTGGAGCACGATATCCCGGCGGGACGGCTTTTTACCATCGAAGACTGTGCTCAAGATGAACACTATCAGGCGCGTAATATGGTGCGCCAAGTGAGTGATCCGCGCTTTGGCGAGGTGACTCATCCAGGGGTAGTGCCACACTTTGTCGGCAGTGATCCGGCGGAAGAAATACGCTGGCCAGGCCCTGAAGTGGGCGCTTACAACGAGGCTATCTACAGCGAGTTACTCGCGCTGGATGAGAGTCAGTTAGCCGCGCTCAAAGCGCAGGGAGTGATTTGATGGATGCAGTACAGATCATTGAAGTCGCCCCCAGGGATGGCTTTCAGTCGGTGCAATCGCAAATCCCGCTGACACAAAAGCTGAGTGTGATTGCTGCGCTCGTAGACGCTGGGCTACAGCAGATTGAGGTCGGCGCATTTGTCAGTCCCAAGGCCCTGCCGCAGATGTCTGATATCTCAGCGCTGCTGGCAGAGCTAGAGCGCGAGCAGACGCTCGACGGGGTACAGAGTATGGTGTTAGTGCCCAACTTGAAAGGCGTGCAGCGGGCGCTCGAGCATGGTTGCAAGACGCTGAACTTCGTCTTTTCAGCGAGCGAGGCACATAATCTCAACAATGTCGCTAAGACAGTTCAACAGTCACTGGATGATTTGACTGGTATTGCAAAGGCGCTTCAAACTTCGCTAGATGTAGAGTTGCGGGTGAGTATTGCCACTTGTTTTGACTGTCCCTTTGACGGTGATGTCGATCCGCAATGGGTACTCGAAGTACTGCAGCGCACTCTGTCTATTGCCCCAAATGCCAAAGTCGCGCTGTGCGATACCACAGGACGGGCTCACCCCTTTGCTGTTGCATCACTTTTCACGAAGGCGCAGCAGTACTTAGCTGCCGAGCAGTTAATTTTTCACGGCCACGACACATACGGTTTTGCGATTGCGAATATCGCAGCGGCCTATCAAAGTGGGATCCGCGCATTTGATTCTGCCGTGGCGGGCTTCGGCGGTTGCCCCTTCGCACCGGGAGCCAGTGGCAATGTGGCGACTGAAGACGTTGTCTATTTTTTCCACAAAGCCGGGATTGAAACCTCTGTGGATGCAGACAAACTCAAGGCGGCGATTGAATTGGCACAGCAGATCGATGGCGCTCAGCTGTCGGGGCACTTGCGCCACCTGATGCGCTGACAGACGCCGCTGATGCTACAGGGGCTCTAGTGTTGCACAGATTTAAGTTTGCCCTCTGAGCTAGGGCTGGTACCTGTAGTGGCCTGTAATGGAATACTTGAATAAGATATCGCTCAGTTCAGGGCCC